>JAIEQN010000226.1 GCA_019747685.1 Gemmataceae bacterium | reverse complement strand
CCGGTCCACTACCGGCTGGACGACCACTACCTCGTCGAGAAGGGGCTGACCAACTACTGGGGGTACAACACCCTCGGGTTCTTCGCCCCCGACCCGCGGCTCTCGGCCAACCCGTCGAACCCGGCCGCCGCGGTGTGGGAGTTCAAGACGATGGTCCGGGCCCTCCACGCGGCCGGCATCGAGGTCATCCTGGACGTGGTGTACAACCACACGGCCGAGGGGAACCAGAACGGCCCGACCCTGAGCTTCCGCGGGGTGGACAACGCCAGCTACTACCACCTGTCGCACGAGGACAAGCGGTACTACATGGACTTCACCGGGTGCGGGAACACCCCCAGCCTGCGGCACCCGCGGATGGTCCAGCTCATCATGGACTCGCTCCGCTACTGGGTGCAGGAGCTGCACGTCGACGGGTTCCGGTTCGACCTGGCCACGGCTCTCGCCCGCGAGCTGTTCGAGGTCGACAAGCTCTCCACCTTCTTCGACGTCATCCACCAGGACCCGGTCCTCTCCCGGGTCAAGCTGATCGCCGAGCCGTGGGACGTGGGGCCGGGCGGGTACATGGTCGGCAACTTCCCGGTCGGGTGGACCGAGTGGAACGGCGAGTACCGGGACGCGGTCCGGAAGTTCTGGGCCGGGCAGGACGTGCCGGCCGACAAGCTGGCCCACCGGCTCACGGGCTCGGGCGACCTGTACGAGCAGACCGGCCGCCGGCCCTACGCCAGCATCAACTTCGTCACCTGCCACGACGGGTTCACCCTCCGCGACCTCGTCAGCTACAACGAGAAGCACAACGAGGCGAACCAGGAGGACAACCGGGACGGGTCGAACGACAACCACTCGTGGAACTGCGGGGCCGAGGGGCCGACGGACGACCCCGGGGTGAACGCCCTCCGGGAGCGGCAGCGGCGGAACCTGTTCGCCACCCTCATGCTCTCCCAGGGGGTGCCGATGATGCTGGCCGGGGACGAGATCGGCCACACCCAGGGGGGCAACAACAACACCTACTGCCACGACGACGACCTGACCTGGCTGGCCTGGGACAAGGCCGACGAGGGGTTCCTGAAGTTCGTCCGGACGGCCACCGCCCTGTGGCGGGCCGAGCCGGTGCTCCAGCGGCGGACGTTCTTCCAGGGCCGGCCGATCCGCGGGTCCGGGGTGGCCGACGTGAGCTGGTTCAAGCCGGACGGGACCGAGTTCGCCGACGGCGACTGGGAGGAACCCGCCCGGTGCCTCGGCTGCCGGCTCGCCGGCGACCTGATCGAGGAGACCGACGAGCGGGGCGAGCCGATCGTCGGGGAGACCCTGTTCTTCGTCCTGAACGCCCAGCCCGGGGCGGTCGAGTTCCCGCTCCCGGAAACTAACCCGGGGCACCGGTGGGAGCGGCTGTTCGACACGGCCGACGACGGCCTGCCGCACGACCGGTTCGACGCCCCGGCGGCGTACCCGGTCAAGGGCTGGTCCGTCGTCGTCTTCCGGACCCGGCCGGACGACCAACCCGAGCCGGACCTAACCCCGCTCCAGGCCAAGGCCTTGCGCCACTCGACCAGCGGCCGCGGCCACCCGTTGTCGGCGCCTTAGCAGAAACCCCTCCCCCCGGCCCTCTCCCCCAGGGGGAGAGGGCCGGGGGGAGGGGTCTTCCGAGAACCCCATGACCGACCCGGACCCGACCGCCGACGCCCTCGCCCGGCTGGCCGCCGACGCCGGCCGGGTCGCGGCCGAGCGGCGGCGCACCCCCGGGGCGACCTACCGGTTCCAGTTCCACAACGGCTTCACCCTCCCCGACGCCCTCCGGCTGGTCCCGTACCTGCACGCGCTCGGCGTCACCCACGCCTACGCCTCCCCGATCCTCAAGGCCCGGTCGGGGAGCCTGCACGGGTACGACGTGGTCGACCACGGGCTGCTCAACCCGGAGGTCGGGACGGAGGACGCCCTGGCCGCCCTGGCCGCCGCCCTCCGCGACCGCGGGATGGGCCTGATCCTCGACGCCGTCCCGAATCACATGTGCGTCGGGGCCGACAACCCGTGGTGGGCCGACGTGCTCGAGCACGGCCCGTCGTCCCCCCACGCCGAGTGGTTCGACATCGCCTGGTACGACTCCCCCCGGCCGGGGATGAGCGGCCGGCTCTTGCTCCCGGTCCTCGGCGACCAGTACGGGGCGGTCCTCGAGGGCGGGCAGTTCCGGCCGGCGTTCGAGCGGCGGCCGGTGGCCGAGCCGGGGGTCCCGGAGCAGGCCGAGTTCGCCGTCCACTACTACGAGAACCGGTTCCCGGTCGACCCCCGGACCTACGGGAAGGTGCTGGCCCCGGCGGTGGCCGACCTGCTCGACCGGCTCGGGGTCGAGCACCCGGCCACGATCGAGCTGACCAGCGTCCTGAACGCGGTCGAGCACCTGCCCCCGCGGGGCGAGCCGGACGGCCAGAAGGTGGCGATGGGCCGGGTCGAGGTGGCGTCGATCAAGCGGCGGCTGGCCGACCTCGCCGACCGGTTCCCGGACGCCCACGCCGCCGTCGTGGCGGCCGTCGGGAGGCTGGCCGGCACCCCCGGCGACCCGGCCAGCTTCGCCGCCCTGGACGACCTCCTGGAGGCCCAGGCCTACCGCCCGTGCTTCTGGCGGGTCGCCTCCGACGAGATCAACTACCGCCGGTTCTTCGACGTGAACGAGCTGGCGGCGATCGCCACCGAGCGGGACGACGTGTTCCGGGCGGTCCACCGCAAGCTGTTCGGGTGGCTGGCCGCCGGGCGGGCGGACGGCCTCCGCATCGACCACCCGGACGGGCTGTTCGACCCGAAGGGGTATCTCGACCGGCTCCAGGCCCACTACCTGCTGGCGGTGGCCCGGAAGCTCCACGACGACAAGCCGGACGACTACCCGGGGGTCGAGTTCCCCCGGGACGAGGCGGGGCTGCTGGCGGCGATCAGTCAGACCCCTCCCCCTAACCCCCTCCCCCAGGGGGAGAGGGGGGACCAAACCGGTCCGGCCCTTTCCCCCCCTCCCTTCTTAGGGGAGGGGGCCGGGGGGACGGGTCCTTCTCCTCAACCCCTGTACGTCGTGGTCGAGAAAATCCTCGGCGACGGGGAGACCCTGCCGGCCGACTGGGCGTGCGACGGGACCACCGGGTACGAGTTCATCACCGCCGTCAACAACCTGTTCGTCGACCCGGCCGGGGAGGGCCGGCTGACCCGGCTGTACCACGACTTCGCCGGCCAGCCCGGCCCGTTCGGGCAGGCGGCCTACGAGAAGAAGTACCAGGTCCTGTCGTCGTCCCTGGCCAGCGAGCTGACCGCCCTGGCCCACCAGCTCGACCGGCTGGCCCGGGTCGACCGCCGCACCCGCGACTTCACCCTCAACGGCATCCGCCGGGCCCTGCGGGAGGTGATCGCCGCCTTCCCGGTCTACCGGTCGTACGTCAACGGCGGGGTCCACGACCGGGACAAGATGCACGTCGGCCGGGCGGCGTCCAAGGCCCGGCGGCGGAACCCGACCGTCGGCCGGGCGGTCTTCGACTTCATCCGCGACACCGTCCTGTTGCGGGACTCCCCGAGCGGCCCGGCGGCCGACGAGTACCGGGCGATGCAGCGGCGGTTCGCCGGCAAGTTCCAGCAGCTCACCGCCCCGGTGACGGCCAAGGGGGTCGAGGACACCGCCTTCTACGTGTACAACCGGTTCGTGTCGCTGAACGAGGTCGGCGGGGAGCCGGGGCACTTCGGCTGGCCGGCCGACAAGGTGCACCGGTTCTTCGCCGACCGGCAGGCGACCTACCCCGGCGGGCTGTCGCCGCTCTCGACCCACGACACCAAGCGGAGCGAGGACGTCCGGGCCCGGCTGAACGTCTTGAGCGAGCTGCCCGGGGAGTGGGCCGACCGGGTCGGCCGGTGGGCCAAGCTGAACGAGGGGCACAAGGCCGGGCAGGAGGACGCCGCCCCGGCCCCGGACCCGAACGAAGAGTACCTGATCTACCAGACCCTGGTGGGGGTGTGGCCCGACGGGGACGCCGCCCCGTCGGACGAGTTCGGGGGCCGCGTCCACGGGTTCGTCCGCAAGGCCCTGCGGGAGGCCAAGGTCCACAGCAGTTGGATCAACCCGGACGAGGGGTACGAGGCCGGGGTGGCCGGGTTCGTGGACGCGGCGCTCGACCCGGCCCGGTCGGCCGACTTCCTGGCCGACCTGCGGGCGTTCGTCGGGCGGGTCGCCTTCTTCGGGCGGGTCAACTCGCTGGCCCAGACGGTCATCCGCTGCACCGCCCCGGGGGTGCCGGACACCTACCAGGGAACGGAGGGGTGGGACTTCAGCCTGGTCGACCCGGACAACCGCCGGCCGGTCGATTACGAATCGCGGCAGGGGTGGCTGAAGGAGCTGGACGACCGGGCCGGCAACGGTCTCGGCCGGCTGGCCGAGAGCCTGGCCGGGAACCTGGCCGACCCGAAGGCGAAGGTGTTCGCGGTCAGCCGGGCGCTGCGGCTGCGGCGGGACCACCCGGACCTGTTCGCCCGGGGCGAGTACCTGCCGCTGGCGGCCGAAGGGCCGCAGGCCGGGCACGTGTTCGCGTTCGCCCGCCGGCTGGGCGGCGCGGCCGCGGTGGTGATCGTCCCGCGGCTCTCGGCCGGGCTGGTCCCGGACGGCGGGCGGCCGCCGGTCGGGCCGGGGGTGTGGGCCGACACCGTCGTCCGGCTGCCGGACGGCCTCGGCGGGCGGTGGACGAATGCCTACACCGGCGAGGCCGTCACGGCCGGCGAGGCCCTGCCGGTGGCCGAGGCGCTGGGCGTGTTCCCGGCGGCGGTACTCGTGAAAGAATCAAGACTGGCCCGCTGATGACGCAGACTTCGGCGCAGATAAAACCGGATCGAGACCATGAATCGTTCTGATCTGGATTCTGTCTGCGTCGAGGTCTGCGTCATCAGCGGGCCAGTCTTCGACTGGTGAATTTTGATGATGACGCCGTCCGCCTTCCCCCGCCGTCTGCCCGTCGGGGCCGAGGTCGTCCCCGGCCGGGGCGCCCACTTCCGCGTCTGGGCACCGATCCGCAAGCGGGTCGAGGTGGTCGTTGAAGGCGGCCCGACGGTCGAATTGACTGCCGAGGCCGGCGGCTATTTCGCCGGGCTGGTCGAGGGGGTCGGCGCGGGCGCCCGGTACAAGTACCAACTCGACGGCGGCGACTCGTTCCCGGACCTCGCCTCGCGGTATCAGCCCGAGGGGCCGCACGGCCCTTCCCAGGTCATCGACCCGACGGCCTTCAAGTGGACCGACCCGCGCTGGCCCGGGCTGGTCGACACCGGCCAAGTCTTCTACGAGCTGCACGTCGGCACGTTCACCCAGGAGGGGACGTTCGCGGCGGCCGCGGCCAGGCTGCCGGAGCTGGTCGAGTTGGGGATTACGGCCGTCGAGGTGATGCCGGTGGCCGAGTTCCCCGGCCGGTTCGGCTGGGGCTACGACGGCGTGCAGTTGTTCGCCCCGACCCGGCTGTACGGCACCCCGGACGACTTCCGGGCGTTCGTGAACACCGCCCACGGCCTCGGCCTGGGGGTGATTCTGGACGTGGTCTACAACCACTTCGGCCCGGCCGGGAACTACGTCGACGCCTTCGCCCCGCAGTTCCACAGCAAGATTCACAAGACGGACTGGGGCGAGCCGTTCAACTTCGACGGCGAGAACTCCGGCCCGGTCCGCGAGTTCTTCGTCGCCAACGCCGGCTACTGGGTCGACGAGTTCCACCTCGACGGGCTGCGGCTGGACGCCGTACAGGCGATTTTCGACGACTCGCCGGAGTCCGTCGTCACGGCCATCGCCCGGAAGGCCCGGGAGGCCGCGGGGGATCGCTCCGTGTACGTCATGGCCGAGAACGAGCCGCAGGATTCGCGGCTCGTCCGGCCCGTCGCCAAGGGCGGGAGTGGCCTCGACGCCCTGTGGAACGACGACCTGCACCACGCCTGCCGGGTCGCCCTGACCGGCAAGAACGAGGGGTACTTCACCGACTACCTGGGGTCGCCGCAGGAGCTGGTCAGCGCGGCCAAGTACGGGTTCCTGTA
>JAIEQN010000618.1 GCA_019747685.1 Gemmataceae bacterium | reverse complement strand
GCCAACGTGCACGACGTGGCCGTCATGCTGGCGGTCCTGGTGGCCTGCCCGCCGGCCGGGTACGGCGGCCCCGGCCGGACCCCGGCCCGGCTGCTGGGCGACCGGGCCTACGACCCGGACGGGCACGAGGCCATCGTCCGGTGGATGGGGATCGAGCCGGCCATCGCCCAGCAGCGGGCCGAGCACGGGAGCGGCCTCGGCAAGGAGCGGTACGTGGTCGAGCGGACGATCGCCGCCGTCCACCAGAACCGGCGGCTGAAGGTCCGGTACGACCGCCGGAGCGACATCCATCAGGCGTTCCTCACCCTGGCCTGCATCAAGGTCTGCTGGTACCGGTTGAGCCGGTAGGTTTCGTTAGGGCTTCTAAGACGCCCCGCCTTTGGTGTGGGCGGCGTACTCGTCCCAAATCCAGTGGATGTCGGCCAGGGTGACCGGCCCGTCCAGCCGCCGTTCCAACTCGGCCGCGAATCCGTCCAGCCAGTCCGGCTCGACCCAGGTGTGGTAGCCGGCACAGTTGGCGTGCAAGTTGACCGCCCAACTGATGACGTACTCCCAGGTCGGCGGGTCGATGTCCGGGGGCCGGTTGTGCTCGAGCGCCCGGATGTCCGCGCAGACCCGGTCGTACCAGTCACGATGTTCCCGGGCCGGGACGTACCACCCGAACCAAAAGGCCGTCGCCGCGCCGGCGGCGAACACCACCCCCACCACGAGCCAAGGTCTACGTTGTGGCATGTCAGCGGTTCCGCAGGTCGGCGGCCAGCTCCCGGGTCAGCCGCAGGTACAGGTCGCCGTGTTCGGCCGACGGCTCCAGCTCGGTCCCCTCGTGCCACTCGTTGAAGGTGGTGACGATCAGGAACGGCTGGTCCGGGCCGACGAACTCCGCCCCCAGCCGCCAGAACTCCCGGTAGAACACCCCGCCCCGGCGGGGTAGCGTCGCCCGGTCGGTGCCCCGCAGCCGGGTGTCGTCGTACCCCGGCAGGACGTGCGGGATCATCCGCAGCCCCCGGGCCCGGGCCGCCCGGTCGGCCGCGTCGTACTGCCGCCGCACCCCGGCCAGGAAGTCCGGCCGGTGGTACATGTTGTAAGCCGTCACCGCCCGGAAGTGTTCCTCCAAAAACGGCCAGTCCAATTCGCCCGGCCTCTCCCAGTACATCGCGTCGGCGATCAGGTACAGGTCGATGCCCCGGCCGGCGAGCCGGTCGCGGACGGCCCGCAGGTACGGCCCGGCGTTCTCCCAGTTGCGGACCAGGTAGAGCATGACCACCGCCCGGCCGTCGTGCCGGAGGTAGCACGGGTGGGTGAAGTAGGTGTTGGCGAGGTAGTCGAAGTGCTGGACGAACCGGTCGCCGGCGACCGTTCCGTCGGGGAGCCGGGCGGCGAAGTCGATCGGCAGTTCCGGCCGGAGGCCGAGGGCGATCGGGGTTTCGTAGTGCAGGGCGAAGCGGAACCCGGCGGCGGCCAGCCCGGGGACCGTGACCTCGCGGAGGGTCTTGGCCTCGGGGCCGGCCGGGTCGAGGCAGGAGAGGACGAAGAAGTCGAGGTCGGCGGCCCGGGCCCAGCGGACGTGCCGGGCGACGACGGCCGGGTCGGCGCTGCGGTAGCGACCCAGGGCCGGGGTGTCGGTGGCAGGTTGATTGGCCCAGCGGTCGGGGGCGTACCACGGGTAGTAGTGGGCACCGATCAGCGGCGGCCAAGCCGGTGTCGCCGGCCGCCCGGCCGGCGGGCCCGGGACGACGGCCATCGTGAGGGCCAGCACGACCGCCGCGAACGCCGCCCGCATCGTTACCTCAGCCGTGTCCCGCGGACGGTCGACACCAGGACGCTGACGGCCGCCACCGCGGCCGCGGTCGCGTAGGGTAACACGGCCCGGGATCGCTCGTCTTCGACCGCGGCGGCCCAGGCGTACACGCCCCAGAGCACCCCGGCGGCGGCCGCCAGTAGCAGGCCGACCGCCCGCGGGAGCGGCCCGAGTCGGGGCACCTTCGGCCCCCGCCCGCCGCTGCCCACGACCAGGAACAGCCAGACCGCCACCCCGGCGGCGGCGAACCCGAGCCAGAAGAGGATCAGGACGAAGCGGACGGGGTCGAACCCCATCCCGACCTGTGCGAACAGCCGGCTCACGGTGCCCCCGCCCTCGGTCGACTTTCCAGGACGACGACCACCCAGACGTTCAGCCCGTTCTGGGCCTCGGTCCCGCCGGCGGCCGTGACGCTGACCACCCGCCACCCGTCGGCCAGGTACTGCCCCAGGTGTTCCTCCGTCGCCCCGTGCTCCAGCCGCCAGGCGGTCAGGTACAGCGTCACGACCTTCTGCATGGCCCCCTCCGTCCGCACGCGGTGATGTCACCCTGGGCGGGTGACGCCGTCAGTCCCCGCCGGCGGGGCGGGCGGGGCCTCCGCGCCCCGGAGGGCCGAGACCACCGCCCCGACCAGTCCGATCGCGGCGGCCAGCCGGAAGGCGAACTGCTGGGCCGCCAGGTAGTTCTCCAGGTGGGGCCCGCCGAGCCGCGCCCCGGCCGGCCCGGCCAGCGCCTCCACCGACCCCGCCGCCCCCAGCCCCTGAGCCAGCAGCGTCGCCGCCACGGCGGCCCCGATCGCCTGGCCGAAGTTCCGGGCCGTGGCCAGGAAGCCGTTGGCCACCCCGAGGTGCCCCGGCGGCACCTCGGCCAGGGTGGCGGTGTTGTTGGGCGGGTTGAACAGCCCGCCGCCCAACCCCAGCACGACCAGCGGCCAGACGATCTCGGCAGACGAGGCGTCGGGGCCGAGCAGGGACAGCCCGAGCAGGGCGACGCTGACGCAGGCCATGCCGGCGACGCCGAGGACGCGGGCGTCGAGGTGCCCGCCCAGCCGGCCGGCCGTCAGGCTGGACGCCGTCAGCGCCACCGACAGGGGGACGATCAGCACCCCCGCCCGCACCGGCGACAGCCCGAGCACCACCTGGGCGTACAGGGGCAACAGGAAGTAGCAGGACACGGCCGCGACGAAGTAGAAGGCGGCCGCGGCCGACCCGCAGGTGAACCCCCGCGACCGGAACAGGCCGAGGTCCAACAGCGGCTGCGGGGCCCGCCGCTCGACGGCCACGAACAGGGCCAGCACCGCCACCGCGGCGGCCACGAGCGCCAGCCCGGCCGGGTCCGTGGAGAGGTGGGAGAACCGCTCGACGAGCAGGAAGGGGGCGCCCACCGCCCCGACCGCGAGGACCGCGCCCAACCAGTCGAACGAGGTCCGGCCGGCGGTCCGGGGAGCCGCGTCGAGGACGGCCCCACTCAGGACCAGCCCGAGCGAGCCGATCGCCGCGACGATGAGGAAGACCGACCGCCAGCCGAATTGGTCGATCAGCAGCCCGCCGAGGACCAGGCCCGTCACCTGGGCCAGGGCCAGGATCGAGGCGTTGGCCGCCATCGCCGTCCGCCGCTCGGACTTCGGGAAGACGGCGGTGATCTCGGCCATGACGTTGGCCAGCACCAGCCCGCCGCCGACCCCCTGGACCACCCGGCAGGCGATCAGGGCCCCCACCGTCGGGGCCAGCAGGCACAGCACCGACCCGGCGACGAGCACGGCCGAGCCGACGACCACCACCCGCTTGCGGCCCCACAGGTCGGCCAGCCGGCCGGCCGGCAGCAGGGTGACGGTGACGGCCAGGAGGTAGGCGACGATCACCCACTTGAGGACGTGCAGGCCGACGCCGAACTGCCGGGCCATCGCCGGCAGGGCGAGGGCGACGACGAACCCGTCCATGTAGACGGCGAAGTTGCCGCACTCGACCGCGGCCAGCGCCCACCACTTGTGGGCGGCCCCGGACGGGACGGCCGGCGACGGGTGGGCGACTGGGTGGGGCATTCCGGCGCCTTTCTACCCGGCCTGGCTCGGTCCGCTAGGGGCGGGCCGGTCGTCGTAGCCGGCGGGCCGCCCCGAACAGGACCGCCGACCCGACCAGGGCCAGGGACGCCGGCTCGGGCACGGGGGCCGGGGCGAACGCGTAGTTCACCCCGGAGTCGGAAATGAACGTCCCGGGCACCTCGTTCCCCTGCTCGTCGTACACCCGCATCCCGAGCAGGTGGGCCGAGTTGGTGAAGTTGATCGTGGCAATGCTGTCGACGAAGTCCACCCCCGAGGCGTCGCCGAACGGCGCGGAGGTACTCGCGACCGCGGTCACGGAGAACGACGCCTCGAACACCCCCGGCTCGACCCGGGCGAACACTACCGTGGCCTGGAATGGTGTGTTGAAGGCGCCGCTATCCATGAACTCCGCGCTGTCCGTCCTGACCCGACGACCAGTTGGGCGAAGGCGTCATCCGATTTGTTGATAACACCCTCGAGGCCGAACAACGTGGTGCCGAGCAGGGTAACGACGGTCCCCACGTCCACGATGGGGATGAACCGGATGCGGTCGGTGAACGTCGCGGCGGCCTCCGCATAGGCGGCGGTGAGGGGGGTGCCTTTGTAGTCCGCGTCCGATTGGAGATGGATCGAGAGCCGATGGTCCGCCGGGTCGCGGGCGACCCTGGCCGACGCGGAGCCGCGAGCACCGAAGGAAGACGCCCCGTCGTCATACTCCTGCTCGTCTTTCGCGGAGACGCCGACGTTGAACGCCGTGGTCTTCTGCTCCTGCCCGGTCCGGCCTTCGCCCAAGACCAGGGCCGAAGCCGTGGCCTCGACCGTGAACCCGGCCCGGGCCGGCGCGGGTCGGCCGGCGGCCAAGCTGGCAGCGATCAACCCCAGAACCCAGACGCAAGGGCGAACTTGTGACATGGTCATCTCCGTCGAATGAGCCGACCTCCGCGTAACGGGCGGCCGGGCGGTGTCTGACCGGGCGGGCCGCACGGCCGTCCGGTCCGGAATAGGTCCGAGCGTAACGGACGGGGGAGTGGCCTGCAACCGGCCGCAACGAGATTTCGGGACCGAAACTCAGTCGGCCTTGCGGAGGACGAACTCCATCTGGGTGCCGAAGAGCCGGCGGACGACCGGCCAGCCGAGCGGCCGGGTCGGGAGGGAGAGGACCTTGAGCAGCCCGCCCGGCGGGGGCGGCCGCCGCGGGTGGTGGCGGCGGAACTCGGCCACCCCGAAACCCGCCGCCGCGAACGTGCCCTCGGCCGACCGGCGGGTGAACTCCCAGACGTGCAGCGGGACGTGGCAGGTCGCCCACAGCCAGTCCCGCCGGAACGCCTTCGACAAGAGGTACTGATACCACGACTCGGCCGACCCGATGTCCGGGAAGGTGACGAACACCAGCCCGCCCGGGGCCAGCAGCCGCCCCACCCCCCGCAGGAACTCGGCCGGGTGCGGGGTGTGCTCCAGCACGTCCGTCAACAGGACCGCGTCCAGCGACCCCGGGGCGTACCGCCCGCCCTCCAGGGCCTCGGCGTGGATCGGCACCCCGTAATGCTTCTGTCCCCAGGCCGCGCTGGCGGCGTTCAGCTCCACCCCCTCGGCGTCGTAGCCCCGGTCCCGTAAGAGCCGCACCAGCAGGCCGGTACTGCACCCGACATCGACCACCCGGCCGGACCGCAAGTGCCGGCCGAGGGCGTCGGCGTACCGCCGGTACTTGTCCCCGAACGCGGCCTCCGCAGCACCCGGCCGCCGCAGCCCGGCGTGGTAGTCGCCGGCGTAGAAGTCGGACAGATCGTCAGGGGTCGGGGTCGGGGCGGTGAAGTGCAGGCCGCACCCGCGGCACCGGGCCAGCTCCCACCGCCGGCCGGCGAACGGCCGGGCGTGGACGGCCCGGGCGTCGGCCCGGTCGCACAGCGGGCACGGCTCGGCTAACACCCCCGGCATGGCAGCCCTCCCGGCCCGCCGGTCGGGGCGGACGCGGGCGGGATTGTGCCCGCCCGGGCGGCCGGCTGTCAAGCCGGGAGGAGCGGCCCGCCGTCGTCGCCCCCGTCGCCCCGCCGCGACCGGGCGATCACCACGAGGACCCCGCCGAATACGGCCAGGATGACCGCGGGCGGCCCCGGCACGTCCCAGGTCCGGGCCACGTCCGGGGGCGACCCCGCCGGGGTGCGCCGGTTTTCGAACCGC
>JAIEQN010000520.1 GCA_019747685.1 Gemmataceae bacterium | reverse complement strand
CCGGCGGGTCGTCCGGCGGGTCGGCCGCGGCGGTGGCCGGCGGGCAGGCCCCGCTCGCCCTGGGGACCGACACCGGCGGGTCGATCCGCCAGCCGGCCGCCCTGTGCGGGGTCGTCGGGCTGAAGCCGACCTACGGCCGGGTCAGCCGGTACGGGCTGGTGGCGTTCGCCTCGTCCCTCGACCAGGTCGGGCCGTTCGCCCGGACCGTCGGCGATGTCGCCCTGCTGCTGGAGGCGGTGGCCGGGCACGACGGCCGGGACAGTACCAGCGTGGCCGAGCCGGTGCCGGAATACACGAAGACGGTGAACCAGCCGCCGGCCGGCCTGCGGGTCGGCGTGCCGCGGGAGTTCTTCGGCGCGGGGCTGGACGCCGAGGTCGAGGCCGCGGTCCGCCTCGCCCTCAAGGGGTACGAGAAGCTCGGGGCCGCGCTGATCGACGTGTCGTTGCCGCACAGCCCGTACGCCCTGGCCGCGTACTACGTCGTCGCCCCGGCCGAGGCGTCGAGCAACCTGGCCCGGTTCGACGGGATGCACTTCGGCCACCGGACGAAGGACAAGCTCGGGCTGATCGAGACCGTCTCCCGGTCCCGGGCCGAAGGGTTCGGGCCGGAGGTGCAACGCCGCGTCCTGATCGGCTCCTACGTCCTCTCCAGCGGGTACAAGGACGCCTACTACCTCCAGGCGCTGAAGGTCCGGCGGCGGGTGAAGGGCGACTTCGACGCGGCGTTCCAGTCCTGCGACGTGATCGCCGGGCCGACCACGCCCACCCCGGCGTTCGTCATCGGCGAGAAGGCGGCCGACCCGCTGGCGATGTACCTGTCGGACGTGTACACGGTGTCGGCCAACCTGGCCGGGCTGCCGGGGCTGAGCCTGCCGTGCGGGTTCACCACGTCGAACTTGCCCATCGGGCTGCAACTCCTGGCCCCGCCGTTCGCCGAGGAAACTCTGCTCCGGGCCGCCCGGATGTACGAGGCCGCGACCGACTGGCACGCCCGCCGGCCGCCGGTTAAGATCGGGGCATGAGTACCGCCACCCTCCCGCCCCCGGCCCCGAAGCCGACCCCGGCGGCCCCCCGGGAACACCTCCTGACGGCCGCCGACTTGGCCGTCCTTCCCACCCGCCTGCCGTCCGGGTATGTCAAGTACGAACTGAACGACGGGAGGCTCGTGGTCATGCCGCCGCCCGGGAACGAGCACGGCCGCCGCCAACAGAAAGTCGCCCGGTTCCTCGACACCGAGGGCGAGGAAAAAGGCCTCGGCGAGGTCTGGGCGGAGGTCGGGATCGTCCTCCGGCGGGACCCGGACCGGGTCGTCGGGGCCGACTGCGCCTTCGTCCTGGCTGAGTCCCTGCCGGTCCGGGAGTCGGTCGAGGGTTACCTGGAAACGATCCCCGAGCTGGTGGTCGAGGTCCGCAGCAAGAACGACACCGGCCCCGAGGAGGCGGCCAAGCGGGACGAGTATTTCGCCGCCGGGGTCAAGCTCGTCTGGGCGGTCGACCCGGCCGCCCGGACCGTGACCGCCCACCAGCCCGGCCAGCCCGACCAGGTGTTCGCCGAGGCCGACACCCTGACCTGCCCGCTGATCCCGGGGTTCGCCGTCCCGGTGGCCCGGCTATTCGTCGGTCGCCGGGCCTGAGCCCGCGGCCCGCTCCCGCTTGGCCTCGGCCCAGAGTGCGCTCATCTGCGGCAGCAGCCGGAACCCGTGCCGCCAGTGCCACAGGGCGCTCGGGCCGTTGTCCAGGGCGAACGTGCTGGCCAGGTCCGCGAACCCCAGCCCCCGCAGGGCGTCCACCGCCGCCGCCAACAGCGCCGACCCCACCCCCCGCCGGGCCTCCCACGGGTGGACGAACACCCACGTCAGGTGCGGCACCCCGAGCCGCTTCTCCACCGCGTCGGCCGCCGGCGGGGCCTTCCACAGCCCGGCGAACGGCTCGGTCAACACCTCCGCCGGCACCAGCGTCACCAGCACCCCGCCGATGTCCCCCCGGCTCTGCTCCCGCGGGTCGACCGCCCGGAAGCAGGCCGCCTCGATCAGCGGGCCGTCCTCCCCGGACAGCGTCTTGTTCAGGGTGGCGTCGAGGGCCGCCCGGGCGGCTTCGTTGTCGAGCGACTCGTAGGGCTGGGTCCGCCGGAGGGCGGCGGCGAACAGGTCGGCCAGCCCCGGGGCGTCGGCCGCCGGCAGCGGCCGGACCGCGACCGGCCCCCACGGCTCGGCCGCCACCGGCGACAGGTCGCGGGCGCAACTGAACAGCTTCGGCCGGGGCGACAGCACCGCCCGCCCGCCGAAGTACTCGTACTTGTACGCCGGGTTCCGCGGCAGCCGGCGGAACTCGTCGATCGACAGCGGCAGCTCGACCACCCGGAAGTGCTCGGTCACGGCGTTCCCCTCCCGGGTGGTTGCCCCGGCCCGGCCGGCGCGCGATAATCCCCCCGCCCCGACCCCGGGGCACCCACCACTCTACCGCCCGGGAGACGTTCCGTGACCGCTCTCGTCCGCAGCACGCTCGTCGTGGCCGCCGTCGCCGGCCTCCTCGCCGCCGCCGGCCAGCCGACCGCCGCCCAGAAGAAGGAGGCCAAGGCCGGGAAGCCCGGGACCGTCGAGGTCAAGCAGGGCAAGGACGACAAGTACCGGTTCACCGTCCGGGACGCGGACGGCAAGTTCCTGGCCATGTCCGGGCCGACCGGGTTCGCGACGAAGGCCGAGGCCGTGAAGGCGCTGGACGCCCTGAAGGCCGCCCTCGACGGGGCCAAGGTGGTCGATAAGGGGGCCGGGAAGGACGACGACGAGGACATGAAGGACGAGAAGAAGAAGGACACCAAGAAGAAGGACAAGGGCGGGAGCTGACCACGCCCGGGAGTCAGGAAGGCAGATGCTGATCTTCCTGACTCCCGTCCCCTGACTCCCGTCCCCTGGTTTCTGGTATCATCAACGCCGGCTCGGGAACCCTCCCCGGGAGGTCGACCCATGCGGCGGCTGACGATCCTGGTGGCGGTCCTCGTGGCGGCCGGCTGCCGGCGGGCGCCCGACCCCGGCCCCCCGCCGGTCGCCTGGTCGGACGACGTACCGGCGGCGGCCGACGGGAACAACCGGTTCGCCGTCGACCTGTACGGCAAGCTGGCCGAGAACCCGGGGAACGTCTTACTCTCCCCGTTCAGCGCCCACGCCGCCCTGGCCATGACCGCCACCGGGGCCGCCGGGAACACCCGCGACCGGATGGCCAAGGTCCTGCACCTGCCGGCCGGGCCGGACGGGCCGTCCGCCGCCGGCGACCTCGGCCGCTACCCCGCCCACCCCCGCAAGGACTACGAGCTGGCGGTCGCCAACGCCCTGTGGGGCCGGGCCGGGTTCCCGTGGCGGGACCCCTGGCTGGCCGTGGTGAACGACCGATTCGGCGGCGGGTTCCGCCCGGCCGACTTCGCCTCCAACCCGGACGCCGAGCGGGACCGGATCAACGCCTGGGTGGCCGACCAGACCCGGGGCAAGGTCCGCGACCTGCTCCGCCCGGAACAGGTCACCCCCCAGACCACGATGGTCCTGACCAACGCCGTCTACTTCAAGGGGACCTGGGTCACCAAGTTCGACCCGGCCCAGACCCGGGACGGGCCGTTCCACCGGGCCAGCGGCGGGACCGTGACCGTCCCGCTGATGAGCACCCGGGCCAAGTGCCGGTACACGGCGTTCGGCGACCGCCACTCGGACCGCGACCGGGTGCGGGTGGTCGAGCTGCCGTACCGGGGGGACGAGCTGGCGATGGTCCTGATCGTCCCCGCCCTGCCCGGCGGGCTGCCGGCGGTGGAGCGGAAGTTGACCGCCGACTTCCTCGCCGGCGTCTTGGCCGACCTGAAGCCGGCCGAGCTGAGCGTCACCCTGCCGCGGTTCAAGGTCGAGCGGCGGTACGAGCTGCTCGACCCGCTCAAGGACCTCGGGCTGCTCGCCGGCGGGTCGGACTTCTCCGGCATGGCCGATGCCGCCGTCGGGGACATCGACACCGTCACCCACCAGGCGGTCGTGGAGGTGAACGAGGAGGGGACCGAGGCGGCCGCCGCCGCCGTGGTGATCGCCGAGGAGTCTGCCGACCCGGACAGCCTGCCCCTCGTCGCCGACCACCCGTTCCTGTTCCTGATCCGGGACGTTCGGTACGGAACCGTACTCTTCATGGGCCGGGTGTCCAACCCGAAGGGGTAATCGGCCTCGGTGGCGCGGGCATTGCCGCTGCAACACAGGCCGGGAGGCCTGTGCCACCAGACCCTGCTTCCGGTGGCACAGGCCTCCCGGCCTGTGCCACCAGACCCTGCTTCCGGTGGCACAGGCCTCCCGGCCTGTGCCACCAGACCCTGCTTCCGGTGGCACAGGCCTCCCGGCCTGTGCGTCCGGCGGGCCCGGCCGCCCGGCCCCGGCCGCCCACCCCGGGCCCGGCCGTCGGGTATGCTTGGGGAGCGGACACCTCGCCCCGTAACCCCGCGGCCCGCCATGTCGCTCTGCCCCGCCCTGCTCGCCGCCGTCGCCCTCGGGCTCGGGGGCCTCACGACCCCTGCCCGGCTGGCGGCCGCCGACCCCGATGGCGTGGGCCCCCCGTCCTGTGACCCGCCCGGCACCCGCTACTACCTGATGATGTTCGGCGGCCAGTCGGTCCCGTTCGTCCCGCGGATGGCCCACACCTGGGCCACCTGGGTGAAGGCGACCCCGATGGCCAACGGGGCCGTCGCCCTCGACGTGGTGACGATCAGTTGGCTGCCGGCCGACCTGGAGGTCAACCCGGGCCGGCTCCGGGCCAAGGTCGGCCGGAACCGGACCCTGGACGAGACGCTGGCGATCATGGCCGGGTACCACGCCCGGGTGTCGGTCTGGGGCCCCTACGAGACCGACGCCGACCGGTTCGACCGGGCGGCCGAGCAGGCCCGGCTGCTGGAGAGCGGGGCCGTCCGATTCCGAACCTTCGACTCCCTCACCCGCCGGCGGGACGTGTCCCACTGCGCCCACGCCGTCACCTACGCCGACCCGGTCGCCCGCAAGTACGTCCAGCCGGTCCTGCGGGTCGGCGAGCCGGGGACGAGCCGGCTGGCCGGGCGGTATCTCCGCAACGGGGCGTTCCCCGGCTACCCGGACCGGCAGGACTGGCTGCTCGCCGCCCTCGGGGTGGACCGGTACGGGGTGGTCCGCCGGGAACCCGGGGAGCGGATCCCCCGGGAGTGGCGGTAAGCGGGGGCGGGCGCCGCCCCCTCGGGTGCGCGGCGGCGAGCCGGGAACGTGGGTTGGCGAGCCGGGAGCCTGGCGAGCCGGGAGCGTGAGCGACCGGAGTCTTGTGCAACACCGGTCGCGCACGCGCCCGGCGCGCCCGCCGGGGCCCCGCGGGGGGGGGGGCTTCTTTTTCCTCGCCCGCGGGGGCGGCGGTGACGGTATGATGGGTGGCGGCACCGGGTCCGCGTGGGAGCCGCCCATGACCGCCGCCGTCCGCACCGAGGTCCGCCCGGATCGGGTCGCCGTCCTCACCGTCGACCAGCCCGACGCCCGGGTCAACGTCCTCACCCGGCCACTCTGGGCCGACCTGGAGGCGGCCGTCGACGGCCTCGCCGCCCGCCCCGACCTGGCCGGGGTGGTAGTCGCCAGCGGCAAGCCGGGCGTCTTCATCGCCGGGGCCGACCTGAACCTGCTCGGCGACGCCCCCGGCCCGGACGACCCGGCCGTCCGGGCGTTCGTCGAGCAAGGCCTGCGGGTCCTCGGCAAGCTCGACGCCCTGCCGGTCCCGACCGCGGCCGCGGTCGACGGGGCGGCCCTCGGCGGCGGGCTGGAGGTCGCCCTGGCCTGCGACTACCGGGTCGTCGGGCCGCACCCGCGGCTCCAGCTCGGGCTGCCGGAGGTGAAGCTGGGCCTCATCCCCGGGTGGGGCGGGACCCAGCGGCTCCCCCGGCTGGTCGGGCTGCCGGCGGCGGTCGACCTGCTCACCACCGGGAACCCGGTCGGCGGCCCGCAGGCGGTCGACCTGGGGCTGGCCGACGCGGCGGCCGGCGGGGCCGG
>JAIEQN010001039.1 GCA_019747685.1 Gemmataceae bacterium | reverse complement strand
CCCAGGGGCCGCTCTGGGGGCCGGGCGGCGACCGCGGCCTGTACAAGACCACCGACGGCGGCAAGACCTGGAACCAAGTCCTCAAGGTCGACGAGAACACCGGCGTCACCGACGTGGTTCTTGATCCCCGCAACCCCGACGTGCTGCTGGCGGCCAGCTACCAGCGGCGGCGGCACGTCTGGACCATCATCAACGGCGGCCCCGGCTCGGCCGTCCACCGCAGCACCGACGGCGGCAAGACGTGGAAGAAGATCACCGCCGGCCTCCCCTCGGGCGACCTCGGCCGGATCGGCTTGGCCGTCGCCCCGTCCGATCCGCCAACGGTCTACGCCATCGTGGAAGCGGCCGAGAATGGCGGCATCCACCGCAGCACCGACTTCGGCGTCTCGTGGGAGCGCCGCAACCCGTTCTCGGCCCAGTCGCAGTACTACGCCCACCTGGCGGTGGACCCGGTCAACAAAGACCGCATCTACGTGATGAACGTGCTGGTGCAGGTCTCCGACGACGGCGGCCGCACGCTCACCCCGCTCGGCGAGCGGCACAAGCACGTCGACAACCACTACCTGTACATCGACCCGAAGGACCCGAAGTACTACCTGCTCGGCTGCGACGGCGGCATCTACGAGAGCTTCGACCGGGCGGCCAACTGGCACTTCAAGCCGAACCTGCCGGTCACCCAGTTCTACGACGTGGCGTGCGACGAATCCGGCCCGTTCTACCACGTCTACGGCGGCACCCAGGACAACTTCACCCTCGGCGGCCCGGCCCGCTCCCGGTCCGCCAACGGCATCACCAACGCCGACTGGTTCGTCACCCAGGGCGGCGACGGGTTCCACTGCAAGGTCGACCCGACCGACCCGAACACCGTCTACAGCACCCTCCAGTACGGCGCCCTCTGCCGGTACGACCGGCGGACCGGCCAGCGGGTGCAAATCCAGCCCCAGGCCGCCCCGGGACAGGCCCCCCTGCGGTGGAACTGGGACAGCCCGCTGACCCTCTCGCCGCACGACCCGAAGCGGCTGTACTTCGCGGCCAACATCCTCTTCCGCAGCGACGACCGGGGCGACTCGTGGCGGCCGGTCAGCCCCGACCTGACCCGCCAGCTCGACCGCGACAAGCTCGCGGTGATGGGCAAGGTGTGGGGGCCGGACGCCGTCTTCAAGCACGGCTCGACCAGCTTCTACGGCAACTGCGTGGCCCTGGCCGAGTCGCCCAAGAAGGAAGGGCTGATCTACGTCGGGACGGATGACGGCCTGATCCAAATCACCGAGGACGGCGGCCAGACCTGGCGGAAGGGCGAGGCCTTCCCCGGCGTCCCGGACCGGACCTACGTGAGTAAGCTCGTCGCCTCCCAGCACGACGCCGGCACGGTCTACGCCAGCTTCGACAACCACAAGAACAGCGACTTCGCCCCGTACCTGATGAAAAGCACCGACGCCGGCAAGACCTGGGCGAGCATCGCCGGCGACCTGCCGACCCGCGGCACGGTGTACTGCCTCGCCGAGGACCACGTCGACCCGGACCTCCTGTTCTGCGGCACCGAGTTCGGGCTGTTCGTCACCGCCGACGGCGGGAAGAAGTGGCAGCGCGTCCGCAACGGCCTGCCGACCATCCAGGTCAAGGACCTGGCCGTCCAGCGGAAGGTGGACGACCTCGTCATCGGCACCTTCGGCCGGGGCATCTACATCCTGGACGATTATTCGCCGCTGCGGCAGGTCAAGAAGTCCGAGACGCGGGCGAAGGACGCCGCCCTCTTCCCGGTCCGGGACGCCGTCCTGTACATCCCGGCCGTCCCCTACGGCGGCCAGGGGAAGGCGTTCCAGGGGGCCAGCTTCTACACGGCCGACAACCCGCCGCCCGGGGCCACGTTGACTTACCTCCTGAAGGAGGGGGTGAAGACCAAGCGGCAGAAGCGGAAGGACGCCGAGCGGGAGGCCGCGAAGGCCGGCCAGCCGGCCCCCTACCCGACGCCGGACGAGCTGCGGGCCGAGGCCGAGGAGGAGGCCCCGGCCGTGTTCGTCGAGGTCCGCGACCCGGACAACACCCTGGTCCGGTCGGTCCCCGGCCCGACCGGCGAGGGGCTGCACCGGGTGACGTGGGACCTCCGCGACCCGGCCGCGACGCTCCCGCCGGCGGCCGCCCGGGGCGGCCCCGCGGAGGACGACGACGACGACTTCGGGCCGCGGGGGTCGGGGCCGCTGGTCGCCCCCGGGAAGTACACCGCCCGGCTGTTCCAGCGGGTCGGCGGCGAGGCCAAGATGATCGCCGGGCCGGTCGAGTTCAACGTCGTGCTGGACTCGCTCGTCACGGCCGACCCGGCGGACGTGGCCGCCCAGGTCAAGTTCCACCGCGAGGTACTCAAGCTCCAGCGGGCCGTCACCGGGGCGGCGGGCGTGTCGACGGAAGTGGCCGGCCGGCTGGAGCAGATCCGCCGGGCGCTGGACGCGGCCGCCAAGGCCGACGAGGGGGCGAAGAAGGACGTGCGGGACCTGATCGCCCGGAACCGGGACATCCAGCGGGCCTTGCGGGGCGACAACGTCCTCCGCAACCGGAACGAGAACGTCCCGATGTCGATCTCGGAGCGGGTGTCGGTCGCCGGCGGGGCGGCGGCCCGCTACCTGGGCCGGCCGACCGGCACCCAGCGTCAGCAGTACGCGGCGGCCGGGCAGGAGTTCGCCGGGGAGCTGAAGAAGCTCCGGCAACTGGCCGAGACCGACCTGCCGGCGCTGGAGCGGAAGCTCGACCGGTTCGAGGCCCCGTGGACCCCCGGCCGGCTGCCGAGCTGGGAGGGGGGCGGGAAGTAGGGGAGGAAAACCCGGCCACAGATGAAGCAGGAAAAACACAGATCGGAATAAATATTAGATTTGATTTCTGTCTTGATCTGCGTCTCTCCTGCTTCATCTGTGGCCGGGTTCCTCGGTCCGCCCCGACCCGGGCTACCGACCTTGACCCCGGCGACGATATCTGTCATTATGTTCAGTTGAGACGTGCCGGGCTGCCCCGGCCGCCGGGCGGGAGTTGGCGAGCATGACCGGGTCCGGTACTGCTCAGGACGGGACGGAAGTCGTGGCGGGTCAGGACGATGGGACCGGGCCGGAGGGCGAGCATGAGCGGCCGGCCGAGCACACGGGGGCGACAAGTCGCCTGAAGTCGAACAAGTAGTAGGCGTTCGATCCGGACCGCCGCGGCGTGAAAAAACAAGGGGGGGGAGGGGGGTCATGCATCCGAACCGCCGAAACCCCGGCGAAGTGACACCTCCGCACGGCCGGGCTTGGTAGGATGGGTGGTGGCTTCCGGAGGGGTTCCCATGCGACAGCTCGCGGCCGCGTCGGTCCTGACCCTGCTCGCCGTGCCGGGCGCGGCCCGGCCGCCGGCCGCCCCGCCGGAGGCCCCGGCCGACACCGTCAAGATGGACGAGAAGACGAAGGCGGCGGTGGACCGGGCGCTGCGGTGGCTGGCCGACCAGCAGGCCCGGGACGGGTCGTGGGGGAACCAGTCGAAGACGGCGATGACGGCGTTCGCGGTGCTGGCGTTCCTGGCCAACGGCCACGCCCCGAACCAGGGGGACTACGGCAAGGAGGTGGCCAAGGGGGTGCGGTATCTCTGTGCCTGCTGCCGGGAGTCGGACGGGTACATCCTGAGCCCCGGGGGGGGGAACATGTACTGCCACGGGATGGCGACGCTGGCCCTGACCCAGGCGTTCGGGATGTCCCCGGACGAGGAGGTGAAGAAGGCCCTGAAGCGGGCCGTCGACCTCATCATCCGGACCCAGAACCACGAGGGCGGGTGGCGGTACGACCCGGCCCCGACCGGGGCGGACATCTCGGTCACGATCATGCAGATGATGGCCCTGCGGGGGGCCAAGGACGGCGGGCTGCAGGTGCCCGACCGGGTGATGGACGAGGCGGTCAAGTACGTCAACCGGTGCTACGACCGGCGGAGCGGGGGGTATCGCTACCAGCCGTACTCGCCCGGGGCCGGGTTCGCCCGGACGGCGGCCGGGGTGTGCGTGCTGCAGCTCCGGGGCGAGTACGACGCCGACGAGATCGCCAAGGCGGTCGAGTTCCTGGAGCGGACCGGGGACGACGGCGGGCACTACTGGTACGGCCACTACTACGCGGCCCACGCCCTGAACCAGGTCGGCGGGGAGGTGTGGGAGAAGTACTACGACCGGATGAAGGCGACCCTCTTGGCCCGGCAGAAGGCCGGCGGGGAGTGGTACGACCAACGGCGGGAGGCCGGGTACGGGCCGGTCTACTCGACGGCCATCGCGGTGCTCATCCTGAGCGTCCCCACCCACTACCTGCCGATCTACCAGAAGTAGTGGGAGGACCGGCTCACGCCGGCCGCTCGCCCAGGTCGGCCAGCCAGGCGGTGGCGGCCGCGTCCGACGGCATCCGCCAGTCGCCCCGGGGTGACAGGCTGACCGACCCGACCTTCGGCCCGTCCGGCAGGCAGCTCCGCTTGAACTGGTTCCCGAAGAACCGGGTCACGAACACCCGCAGCCAGCGGCGGACCTCGTCGGCCGGGTAGTCGTGGTCGAACTTCGCATGTTCGGCCAGGAACAGTACCTTCGCCGGGTCGGCCCCCCAGCGGAGGGTGTGGTAGAGGAAGAAGTCGACCAGCTCATACGGCCCGACGGTGGCCTCGGTCGCCTGGGCCGCTTCGCCGGCCGCCGACAGCGGCAGCAGTTCGGGGGAGATCGGCGTCGCCGCGATGTCCAGCAGCGTCCGCCGGGCGTCGCCGTCGAACTCGTTCTCGGCCGCCCACCGGACGAGGAACCGCACGAGCGTCTTCGGGATGCTCACGTTCGGGTTGTACATGCTCATGTGGTCGGCGTTGTACGTCGTCCACCCGAGGGCCAGCTCGGACAGGTCGCCGGTGCCGATCACGAACCCGCTGTTCATGAGCAGGCTGGTCCGGACCCGGGCCTGGACGTTCTCGAAGACCAAGTCGTGCCGGCGGTCGGCCGGCAGGTGCCGCAGCTTCTCGGACAGGGTCTCGACCGTCTCGCCGTCGAGCGGCAGGCCGAACGGCGCGTGCCCCAGGGCCTTCATCTGGTCGAAGCAGATGGCCCGGATGTCGGCCTCGCGGGCCGAGACGCCGAGGGCCGCCATCAGGGCGTGGGCGTTCCCCTTCGTCCGGCCGGTGGTGCCGAACCCGGGCATGGTCAAAGCCCTGACCCGGTCGCGGGGGACGCCGAGGGCGTCCATCGTCTTGCAGGTCACGATCAGGGCCAGGGTCGAGTCGAGGCCGCCGGAGACGCCGATGGAGACGGCCGGCCGGCCGACGTGGTGAAGCCGCTTGGCCAGCCCGGCGAGCTGGGTGTGGAAGATTTCGTCGCAGCGGTCCTTGAGGGTGGCCGGGTCCTTCGGGACGAACGGGTGGGCGTCGACGGCCCGCAGCAACTTCGGCCCGCGGGGCGACACCTCCAGCCCGAACCGGACCCGGCGGACCGGCCGGGCGGCGTCCCGCCGGGCGTCGTTGAACGTGTTCCCCTGCATCCGGTCGTGCCGGAGCCGGTCGAGGTCGAGGTCGGCGACGAGCAACTGGTTGCCGGGCCGGAACCGCGGCGACTCGGCCAGGATGGTGCCGTTCTCCGCGATGATGCAATGCCCACCGAAGACGATGTCGGTGGTCGATTCGCCGACCCCGGCCGCCGCGTAGACGTACCCGGCCAGGCACCGGCCGCTCTGGCCGCCGACCAACTCCCGCCGGTAGCCGCCCTTGCCGATCGCCTCGTTGCTGGCCGACAGGTTGGCCAGGACCGTCGCCCCGGCCAGGGCCAGGAGCGAACTCGGCGGCACCGGCACCCACAGATCCTCGCAGATTTCGACGCCGAGGACGAAATCGGGGACGTTGGAGCAGGCGAAGAGTGGATCGGTGCCAAACGGGGCCGTCTGGCCGGCCAGCGTGACCTCGCGGGACACGGCGTTGGCGGCCGGGCTGTAGTACCGGGCGTCGTAGAACTCCTTGTAGTTCGGCAGGTACGACTTCGGGAC
>JAIEQN010000930.1 GCA_019747685.1 Gemmataceae bacterium | reverse complement strand
CCTGGACGCGGAAGCCGCCCTGCGGGTGCTGGCCTACAGCATCCGGCGGTAGATCGGATGTCTTCAACACGGCAATTTGGTTTGGCAACCCGCACACCCTGCGGTCAAACCAATAAATTTGGTCAGATCGAATAACGTTTGGATGACGTGGCTCTGCGAATGGTCTAGTACCGCGTTACGGCAGCGGCGTCGACTTGGTCGGGGCCGGCGACTTCGGCAGGGCGGCCATCGGCGGGCGCCACCCGGGCGCCGGCTGCGGCCCGATCGGAGCGTCGTAAACCCGGACGCCTCGGCCCGGAACCAGCGGGATCACCGGCTTGGGGACGGGGGTGGAGTTCACCACCGGGGCCGGCCGCGGGGCAATGCGCCGCACCGTCGAGACGGCATCCGGGCCGGGTGGGGTCAGGAGCGACCGCACCCGGTCGTACCCGAGCCGCTGGCGGTCCAGTTCCGCCTGCCGCGCGGCCATTTCCTTGATCGCGGCGACATCCCGGGCCATCCTCTGCTCGGCGAACCGGTCGCCCACCGTGGCCGACGGGAGCGGGGGCCGGCCGACGGTCACGGTCGGCGTCATCTCGGACCGGCGGAACCCGGCCGACATGACGCTTTGGTGCCGTGGGTCGGTGAGGATGACCGTACTCGCGGGCCGCGGCTGACCGCTGCGGAAGTCGTACTCGTACACGTTCCGCGTCTCGAACTGCCCGGCCGGGAGCCGGCGGGCCTCGGCTTCCTTTGCCGCCTCCCGGTCGCGGGCGATGACGTTGGGGACGTACAGCCTGTCGAACAGATCGTTGAAGTGGCCCACCGTGCCCGGCGTCCGGACGAGGTTGCTCGCCGTCGAGGGAATGGCGCTGGGCCCGCGGACGGTCGGGAAGTCGGCCGTCCGGCGGCCGAGGAACGGGTTCGCCGCGGCGGCCGGGTCTGGCCGGACCGTCCGGGCGGTCAGCGGCGGCGCGGGCACCGGCGCGTTGGTCACGACCGGCCGGGTGGCCGGGGTCAGGGCCGAGAGCGGCGTGAGCGGGGCCGGGCCGTCGGTCAGCCGGGGCATCTGCACCTTTGGCGGGGTCGGAGGCTGCGGGCCGGCTCCGGCCACCAGCCCGAGCGCCAGCAGGGACGAAAACATGATGTGCCCTCGCGGTGTGGTAGCAGGCCGCGGCCCACTAGTCATGATACCGTGGGCCGCGGCGAAGGTGTCACTGGAGACGTAACTACTCGACCCGGATGATCCACCGGCACATGACGTGGCGGGGGTTAGTCGAAGCCGAACCCAGGTCGATCTTCAAGCCCGTGATCGTCTGGCTGCCCGCCGCGGCCCCGGCCGGCGTCTTATACGCCGCCGGAACCATCTTCAGTCGCATCCAGAAGCCGGGGTACTTGCCGTCCGCAGCCGCCTGGAACCAGTTCGGCAACTTGTTGTCGGGCGGGATGTTCTTGCCGATCTCGATGCCGTTCTCGTTCTCCCAGACCACGGCGTAGGTGTACCCGCCCTCGACCCGCGCGTCCTTCACCGGGATCGTGAAGTTGCCCCCGCTCACGGCGAACTCGGGTACGGACAGCCGACCGGACTTGAAGTCCTTACCGACGGCCGCCTCGTCCTTGGCCCCGCCGACAAGGTACTCCCGCATGTCCGGCACCTTGGCCCCGCGAAGGTGTTGCGGGACCCAGGCGGCGTTCGGCCAGTTAGCCTGCCCGTCGGCCCAGACGTAACCCTTTGGCGGGGTGGCGCCGAAGTACGGCAGCATGGCCCCGATCGGCACCCCCTGGTACGGCCCGAGGTCGATCTTGTCCGACAGGTTCGCCGTCTTGGTGGTGAACGTGACCGGGACGGGCGAGTCTTCCAGGTAGCCGTTCTCCCGGCTGACCGACAGGAAGACGGTGTTCGACTCGTCGATCACCACCTGGTCCGCCCCGCTCTGGAACTTGAGCTTCGTGATCGCATGCGGCCGGTACTTCTCGGTGTTCATCTCCTTCACCCACTTCGAGCCGGTGACCTGCTCCAGCCGTCGTAACACCTCCTCCTTCTTCGTCTCGTCGTACCCACCCCCGAAGCTGATGAACCCCAGGTTCAGTCCGCCGCCCACGCTCCCCTTGATCTCCTTGCCGACCTCCGTCTGGTCGATGGTGATCGTCGACTTGTCCTCGCCGAACGACTCCCGGACCTGTTCGAGGTGCGGCTTAAGGTACGCGGCGACCATCTCGGCCGCCTTCTCGTCGCCCTTCTTCAGTTCGGCGAGGTTGACGACCCCGTCGTCGGCGAACAGCTTCTGGAACAGGGCGTCGAACTGGCCCGGCTGGTTGAGCAGCGGGAGCAGGTCCTTGTGGTTGGCCCGGGTCGTCCGCTCGACCGACACCAGGACGTGCCGGACCGCCTCGTTCGCCTCGGCCTGGAAGACGGGGTCGCCGGCCTGCTTCGACTGGAGCTTCTGGCTGGCCACCACCTTGGCGTTCTTCACCCCCTTCAGGTCGACCTTCCCGCTGTACTCGGTTCGCCCGACGTAGGTGTAGCTGTAGACGAACTCCAGCCGGCCCGCCCGGATCAGCCCGAGGACTTCGCGGAGTTCGGCCGGGTCGAACCGGATGGCAAAGGTGAACTCCTCCTTCCGCCCGGTCAGCGTCTGACTCTGGCCGACACCCAGCACCCGGCCGGTGATCGGGTGCTGGGCGGTGACCACGCAGTGCTTGAGCGGCCAGGGTTCGATCCGCACATCCTGCTCGGTCAGCTTCTCGGCCTTGAGCAGGTCCCGCTCCTGAGCAAGGACCGCGTCCCGGCACTGCCGGAAGTAGTCCGGCGTGCCGATCACCGTCCGGAACTGGAGCCACGCCGACCCGTCCTCGGCCGTCTCGATGTCGTCCACCACCGGCGGCAGCCCGGGCTTGACCGGGGCGTCCCGCTCGACCAAGGCGAGGAGCGGCTTAGGGAACCGCAGCCCGGGCTTGTACTTGAGCGCGTTCGAGGTCCGGGCCTGGGGGCTGATGCCGGCCGACCGAACCTCTTTCCCGTTGATCTTGAACGTGACGTAGGACGGGGAGATGGGTTCGGGGTCGGCGTCGTCGTGGGTCCGGCTGGAGGTCGGGCCATCGACCTTGCCGTCCTTCGGGTCGCCGGGCGGCTTCTTGTTCGGGTCGTCGCCGGCCGATGCCAGGACGAGCCAGCCGGCCAGCGTGACGAGGGCGACGAGCGCGACCTTGCCGAGGAAGGGCTTCTTCACGGGGTCACTCCGTTCGGGTTCATCCTCAGACCGCGAACGTAATGTTCTTCGCCGCTTGCGCTCGGGCATTGTAAGTTTTACCGGATCAGTTCGTAACTCCCGCCCTCACTAGCAGTTCCGTTCGGGTGATCCAACCCGATGCCGTGACTGCTTCTCTCCCCGCCTTCAGCGACGGCGGCGAGTTGGCCGACTCGACCGACAAGGAGCTGGACGGCATCCTCTCGACCTGCAACCGGTCGCTCGCCTTCCTGTCCACCCCGGCGGTGGCCGCGAGCACCCGGGCGACCCGGGGGTTCGACCCGTCCGACCTGAACCGGGGGGTGACCGGCTACCTGGTCCTGCCGGTGAAGTACATGCGGTCGCACGCCGCCCTGATGAAGCTGTGGTGTACGGCGGTCATGCACGTGGCGGTCTCCCGCGGGCCGGGCGGGCGGCCGGTCAACGTGGTCCTCGACGAGTGCGCCCAGCTCGGCCAGATGGACAGCATCCAGGACATGCTGACCATCGGCCGGGCCTACGGGGTGAAGATCACCGCCGTCTTCCAGTCGATGGCCCAGCTCAAAAGGGTATTCCCGGACGGGCAGGAGGGGGTGCTGCTGGCGAACACCAGCCAGGTCTTCTTCGCCGTCCAGGAGCCGCAGGCGGCCGAGTACGTGTCGGCCCGGCTCGGGGACTACACCGAGGTGGTCGCGAGCGGCGGCACGAGTTCCAACACGAGCCGCCAGCCGTCCCCGCAGGGGGGCGGCGGGTACACCCACTCGTGGGGGTCCAGCCACAACTGGAGCCAGGTCGCCCGGCGGCTGCTCCAGGCGGCCGAGGTGACGCAGCTCGACCCGCGGCTGGCCGTCACCTTCCACCCGGGCACCCGGCCCCTGCTCACCCGCCTGACCCGGGTGGACGAGGGCGACTTCCTGCCGCGGCGGATGGGGTTCATCCGCGCGGCCTTCGACACCGCCTGCCTGCTGCTGGTGGTGGCGATCCCCGCCGCGGTCCTCGTGGCGGGGGCGGTCGGGGAACTCCAACCGAAGGAGCCGTCATGGCCCGAGAGACCCGCGAGTTTTTCGACCGGCTTAAGGCCGGCGAGCGGCCGTCGCTGACCCGGGACGAGGGGTCCGGTGGTCCGGCCCCGACGGACACCGGGGTCCGACGGTTCTTCGCCGAGATCGGCGGCGAGCTGAAGCACCAAGCCGAGGCGGGGGCGCACGAGCTGGCGGCAGCCCTGTTCCGGGGGGATGCGTTCGTGATGTACGGCAAGGGCGGGAGCGAGCCGGAGCCGCTGCCCGAGGTCGTCCCGCCCCAGGTCGCGCAGCCCGAGCAGAACCGCGGCGGTCGGGAGCTGTAACCCCCCAAGCTGTCGCGGCAGACACCGACCGGGGGCCGGTAGGCCGGCCACCCCGGAGGCGGGCGCACGCGCCCATGACCCTGACCCACAACCACCGCCACCGCCGCCCGGCCCGGTTCCGGCCGGCGGGGCGGCCGAGGAGGACTCGCATGAGGCGATACGACCGACCCGACGGGCGACGGCGGCGGACCGCGTGGCGGCTCGCCAAGCTAGGGATCGTCCTGGCGGCCGCCCTGGCCGTCTACCTGGGGTACTTCACCCCCCAGAAGCGGGCCGTCCGGCACCGGCTGGCCGAGGCCGACGCCCGGTCCGAGGCCGCGGTCCAAGACCGGCTCAAGCCGGTCCACGCGCTGTTCGCCCGGGGCCGCAAGGGGGCCGCCGGGTTCGCCCGGGACGCCCTGTCCTGGGGCGGCAAGTGGGCGTTCGTCAAGGGCGTGGTCCGGCCCGGCTCGCACCGCGAGTACCTGGGCGAGGCGTTCGCCCGCCACGTCTTCGCCCCGGACGAGCTGCGGGCGGTGATCGAGGAGGCGTGCCGGGCCTACGCCGACGACCTCGGGGACGTCGAGGGCCGGATGCTGGTGGACCTGCGGGCCGACCTGGCGGACGACTCCCTGTCCCGGATCACCGTCGCCCTCTCGCCGGGGCTGAGGACGAACGCGGCGTTCGCCGCCGAGTCCCGGGCCCTGGCCGACCGGGTGGCCGGGCAGACGGCGTCCGACCTGGCGGTGACGGCCGGGCGGGAGGCGGTCGCCTGGGTGGCGGCCGACGTGGCGGCGGGGGCGGCGGTGCAGGCGGCCAAGGCGGCGGCCGCCGAGATGGGCATCCAGGGGGGCGTGCTGGCCACCGGGGCCGGGTCGGCGGTCGCCACCCTGGGGGTCGGGATCGTGGTCGGGATCATCCTCGACTACGTGCTCGACGCGGTGTTCAAGCTGGCCGGGTACGACCCGGAGGCCAAGGTGGCGGCGGCCGTGGTCGAGTCGCTGGACCGGCTGGAGGCCGCCCTGACCCGCGACGCCGGGTGGCTGGAGCGGAAGCTGGGGATGGGCACCAAGGGGTCGCTGCGGGCCGAGCTGGAGAAGCTGCACGCGGCCGGGTCCGACCGGCGGCGGGACGCCGCCAACATCTTGCGGAACGGGGGTGGCCGATGAGCCGGACGATCTTACTGGCGGTGGTGGTGGCGGCGGCCGGAGCCGGGGAGGCCAGGGCCCAGGGACGGGTGAAGGCCGCCCGGGAGGCGGCCGAGTGGCTGGTCGGCCGGTTCGGGGCGAAGGCCGGGCGGAGCGTGCCCGAGCTGGCCGGGCGGATCGAGTCGCTGGCCGCCCGGTACGGGGACGACGCGATCGCGGCCGTGCGGAAGGGCGGGCCGTCGGCCTGTGGGCTGGTCGAGCCGGCCGGGCCGGACGGGGCCAAGGCGGTGCGGGTGCTGCTCGTCCGC
>JAIEQN010000585.1 GCA_019747685.1 Gemmataceae bacterium | reverse complement strand
GGTCGAAGGCCTGGGTAGAAGATTCCCGACCGCGAGGGACGTATGCTCCGGCGCCTCCCGACCCGCACCACCCGGCAGGCCGCCGCCCTCGTCGTTCTCCTCACCGCGTCGTCGGCCGGTGCCCGGGCCGACGGGGCCCGGACCGTCGCCAAGGCCACCTCGGCGGCGGCCACGTTCGCCGCCCGGGAGCCGGGCGAGAACGCCTTCCGGGTGTTACCCGAGAACGCCCCGCTGGCCGCCGGCGACCTCCTCGTCACCCTCCCCGGGGCGTCCCTCTCCACGGTGAACGGGGCGGTAGCCCTCAAGTCGCTGGCCGACTACGACGGCAAGTCCCCGCTGCCGGCCCTGGAGACGGCGTTCACCCTGAACGACCCGAAGGACGCCGATCTGGACGTGACCCTCGACCGCGGGCGGATCGACCTGACCAACACCAAGGCCGACGGGAAGGCCGTCGCCCGGGTCCGGTTCTGGGACCAGGCCTGGACGATCACCCTGGACGGGCCCGGCACCCGGGTGGCGTTCGAGCTGTGCGCCCGGTGGCCGGCCGGGAGCCGGTTCCGGCCGGGCGACCCGCCGGCGGGGGAAAAGCCGCCGGCCCCGGTGGCGACGCTGGTGCTGTTGGTCTTGAAGGGGTCGGTGACGGCCGAGCTGGGCGGGTTCGCGCTCGGGCTGTCGGCCCCGCCGGGACCGGCCCTGGTCGAGTGGGACAGCGACGACGGGGCCCGGCCGGAGCCGCTCAAGCTGGAGAAGCTGCCCGACTGGGCCGACCCGGAGGCGGCGCTGTCGGAGGACGGGAAGAAGGCCGCGGCGGCGGTCGAGAAGTTCCGCCAGGCCCGGGCCGACAACCCGTCGGCGGCGGTGGCCGGGTTCCTCGGGTCGGCCGACCCGGCCGAGCAGCGGGTGGCCCTGGTCAGCCTCGGCGGGCTGGACGACCTGCCCGGGTTGGTCCGGGTGCTGGGCGGGGCGAAGACCCGGGAGGAGTGGGACTTCGGGGCGAGCGTGGCCCGGCACTGGATCGGCCGGGCGGCCGGGAACGACCGCAAGTTTTACGACATCCTGACCTCCCCGGCCCAGGGCTACACCCCGGCCCACGCCCGGATCATCCTGCAACTACTCCTCGGGTTCGGGCCGGACGACCTCCGGCAGCCGGAGACCTACGAGCTACTCATCCTGTACCTGACCCACGACCGGCCGGCGGTCCGGAACTTGGCCGCCTGGCACTTGGTCCGGCTGGTCCCGGCCGGGGGCGGGATCGGGTATAAGCCGGGCGGGACGAAGGAGGAGGCGGCGGCCGCCCAGAAGGCGTGGCGGAAGCTGATCCCGGCCGGGCAGCTTCCGCCGGCCCCGAAGAAGGAGTAAACTGGCTGTTGTGGGCCGGTGGTGGGGACCCAGTACTGAGTACCCAGTACCCGCCAGGTAGCCCCGCGTGGCCCGATCAGGAGTCCGCGTCACACCTTGTCCGAGGCACCCATGATTCGCATCGGCCGGGCGGCGGTGGTGGGCGTGTTCGGCGGGCTGGGGGTGGCGGCGTCGGCCGGCCCGGCTGCGGCCCAGTTCGGCGGCGGGTTCGGGCTGCCGGCGGTCCCGGTCCTCCCGTCGGTTTCGGCCGTCCCGACCCTCCGGACCCCGGGCATCCCGACCGTCTACGGCAACCCGCTCAACTTCTCCTACGGCCGGCAGTACCAGGTCACCGCGGTCAGCCCGCTCGGGGGCACCGGCACCTTCCGGCGGGAGTTCTACGGCCCGGCCGGGCTGTGGGGCTACCGCCGGTACGCCGCGTCGTACGCGGCCGCCGCGACGTACAACCCGCTGTACGCCCCGACGTACAGCTCGTACATGAGCGGCGGGGTGAAGAACGCGGCGGTCGACAACGCGGCCAAGGACTTCGCCCGGGCCCAGCAGATGCAGGCGGCGGCCGCCCGGAACGCCCGGCCCGGGGCCCGGAACGCGATCTACGACCAGTGGGCCTACGAGCGGCTGGACGCCGCCGGGCTGGCCGGGCTGCGGGCCGGCGGGGAGGCCCCGGCCGCCCTGGCCGAGGCGATGGCCGCCCCCGACCCGGCCGCCGTCGCCTCCGGGGACGCCTTGAACCACGTCCTGGTCGGGGTGGTGGCGGCCGAGCCGAAGGGGGCGCGGGTGGAGTCGGCCTACGTCTCCCCGCTGATCCTGGACAAGGTCCGGTTCGGCGGGTCGCCGGCGGCCGACGCGATTAACCTGCTCCGCCAGGCCGGGCGGGTGCCGTTCCCGGAGGCGTTCGAGTCCGGGCCGCTGGCCGACCTCCGGCCGGCGGTGGACCGGGAGTTGGCCGCGGCCGCGGCCCCGGCGCTGGCCGGGAAGGTCCCCGAGGCGGCGAAGGTGGCGGCCCTGGAGGCGACCGCCGGGAAGGCCCGCAAGGAGGTCGAGGCGGCGGTGCTGGACATGGGGTTCGAGGAGGCGATCGCCGCCCGCCGGTTCGTCAACCGGCTCGACGCGACGGTCAAGGCCCTGCGGGCACCCGGGGCGGCCGGGCTGGTCGACCCGCGGTGGGCGGCCGAGGGGGTGAGCGTGGCCGACCTGGCCCGGCACATGACCAAGGCCAAGCTCCTGTTCGGCCCGGCCCCGCGGGGGGGCGAGGACGCCTACCTGGCCCTCCACCGGGGGCTGGTCGTCTACCTGGCCGGGTTGGCCGAAGCCCAGAAGGCCGGGGCGAGGAAGTGACCTAGGGAATGACCGATCCGCCCCAATGACCCACCAATGACCAAGGGGGACATCCGCTCGTCTCCCTTGGTCATTGGTGGGTCATTCCCGTCCCGTTGGTCAACCCTGCCGGGCGGAATAAAACGAGTACTCCCGGGGGTCCGACGGGTGCCCGTACCGGCCGGCGGCGTCGGCCGGCCCCGGGCGGCCGTCCCGTCGTCCCACCAGAGGCCGACATGAAGCGGGCGCTGATCACCGGGGTGACCGGGCAGGACGGCAGCTACCTGGCCGAACTGCTCCTGGAGCAGGGGTACGAGGTCCACGGGGTCGTCCGCCGGGCCAGCACCGAGACGTTCGAGCGGATCAACCACCTGTCCGGCAAGATTCAGCTCCACCAGGCCGACCTGCTCGACCAGCTCTCGATCATCGACGTGATGAAGGCGACCCGGCCGGACGAGGTGTACAACCTGGCCGCCCAGAGCTTCGTCCCGACCAGTTGGAAGCAGCCGGTGCTAACCGGCGAGTTCACCGCCATCGGGGTGACCCGGGTGCTGGAGGCGATCCGGCTGCTCGGCCCGGACGCGATCCGGTTCTACCAGGCGTCGTCGAGCGAGATGTTCGGCAAGGTGGTGCAGGTCCCGCAGACCGAGGACACCCCGTTCTACCCCCGCAGCCCGTACGGGGTGGCCAAGGTGTACGGCCACTGGATCACCGTCAACTACCGGGAGAGCTACGGCATGTTCTGCTGTAGCGGCATCCTGTTCAACCACGAATCCGAACGGCGGGGCCGGGAGTTCGTCACCCGGAAGGTGACCGACGGGGTGGCCCGGATCAAGCTCGGGCTGGCGAAGGAGCTGCGGCTGGGGAACCTGGACGCCAAGAGGGACTGGGGGTTCGCCGGGGACTACGTCCGGGCCATGTGGCTGATGCTCCAGCAGGACCGGGCGGACGACTACGTCGTCGCCACCGGCCAGACCCACACCGTCCGCCGGCTAGTCGAGCTGGCCTTCCGGGCGGCCGGGCTGGACTGGCAGAAGTACGTGGTGACCGACCCGGCCCTGGTCCGCCCGGCCGAGGTCGACCTCTTGATCGGCGACCCGGCCAAGGCCAAGGCCAAGCTCGGGTGGCAGCCGGAGGTCAGCTTCGAGCAGTTGGTCGAGCGGATGGTCCGGGCCGACCTGGCCCGGCTCCAGGGGCAGCCGCTGCCCGACTTCAAGGCCCGCGGGATTTAACCCCGGGACCGGACCCATGCGGATACTCCTGACCGGGATCACCGGGTTCGTCGGCGGGCACCTGACCGAGGCGCTGCACGCCGCCGGCGGGCACGCCCTCGCCGGTCTGGCCCGGGCCGACCGGTGGCCGCCGGGGCTGGCCCACCTGGCCGCGCTCGCCGAGCTGTACCCGGGCGACCTGCTCGACGGCCCCCGAGTCGAGGAGGTGCTGCGGGCGGTCCGGCCGGACTGGCTGGTGCACCTGGCCGGGTACGCCAACACCGGCCGGTCGTTCCGCGAGCCGGACGTGTGCTGGCGGGACAACCTGGACGCCACCCGCGGGCTGTACGATGCCGTCGCCCGGTCCGGGCTGCGGCCCCGGGTCCTGTTCGTGTCGTCCGGGCTGGTGTACGGCGAGCCGGACGAGTTGGGGGCGGCCTGCGACGAGCGGACCGCGTTCAAGCCGGCCAGCCCGTACGCGGCCAGCAAGGCCGCGGCCGACGTGCTCAGCTATCAGGTCACCCGGTCGCCCGGGCTGGACGTGGTCCGGGTCCGACTGTTCAACCAGACCGGGCCGCGGCAGTCGGCCGACTACGCGGTGGCCAACTTCGCCCGCCAGATCGCGGCCGCCGAGGCCGGCCGGCAGGACCCGGTGATCGACACCGGCGACCTATCGGCCGAGCGGGACGTGACCGACATCCGGGACGTGGTGGCCGCCTTCCCGCTGCTCTTGGAAAAGGGGCGGACGGGCGAGGCGTACAACGCCGGCCGGGGGGAGACGGTCCCGGTCCGGGACCTGCTCGGCCGGCTGCTCGGGCTGGCCCGGGTGCGGGTCGAGGTGCGGGAGCGGGCCGACGCCCGGCGGGCGGACACGGCCGTCACCCGGGCCGACGCCCAGAAGCTCCGGGCGGCGACCGGCTGGGCGCCCCGAATCCCCCTTGACCAGACCCTGGCGGACACGCTCGACTACTGGCGGTCGGTCGGGCCGGGCGAGCGGCCGGTGTGAGCCGGCTGTTCCTGGTGGCACAGGCCTCCCGGCCTGTGCTCCGGTGCTTCTGGAAGGACTCCTCATGAAGGTCGCGGTGATCGGCACCGGGTACGTCGGCCTCGTCACCGGGACGTGCCTGGCCGAGAGCGGGAACGACGTGGTCTGCGTCGACAACAACCCGCAGAAGGTCGCCACCCTCAACGCCGACCGGATTCCCATCTACGAGCCGGGGCTGCTCGAACTGGTCCGCCGCAACCGGGCCGACGGCCGGCTGGCGTTCACCACCGACCTCGCGGCCGCTGTCCGGGCCGCCCGGCTGATCTTCATCGCCGTCGGCACCCCCCAGTCCGAACAGGGCGATGCCGACCTGTCGGCCGTGTTCGCCGTCGCCGACGCGGTCGGCGCGGCCCTGCGGGAGGTCCCGCCCGGGCCGCCGGGGTCGCGGGTGGTGGTCACCAAGAGTACCGTCCCCGTCGGGACGAATGCCCGGGTGGCCGACCGGCTGGCCGCGGCCGGGGCCGGGCACGTCGAGGTCGCCAGCAACCCCGAATTCTTGAAGGAGGGGGCGGCGATCGAGGACTTCATGAAGCCCGACCGGGTGGTCGTCGGGGTCCGCCGGCCGGAGGTGGCCGAGGTCTTGCGGGAACTGTACGCCCCGTTCCTGCGGACCGAGCGGCCGTTCCTGGTGATGACCCCGGAGTCGGCCGAGATGACCAAGTACGCGGCCAACGCCATGCTGGCCGCCAAGATCAGCTTCATCAACGAGGCGGCCAACCTGTGCGACCGCCTCGGGGCGGACATCAACGACGTGCGGAAGGGCATCGGCCACGACCAGCGGATCGGCTTCCAGTTCCTGTTCCCGGGGCCGGGGTACGGCGGGTCGTGCTTCCCGAAGGACGTGCAGGCGATCGTGGCGATGGGCCGCCGGGCCGGGCTGCCGCTGCGGCTGATGGAGGCGGTGGACGCGGTCAACGCCGCCCAGAAGCGGGTCCTGTTCGGGAAGATCGCGGCCCACTTCGGGGGCGATCTGGCCGGGAAGACGCTGGCCGTCTGGGGGCTGGCGTTCAAGCCCCGGACGGACGACATCCGGGAGGCCCCGGCCCTGGCCCT
>JAIEQN010000553.1 GCA_019747685.1 Gemmataceae bacterium | reverse complement strand
CCGCGGATCGACGCGGACGGACGCAGATCAAACCAAAACCGGTGTTTGATCTGCGTCCGTCCGCGTCGATCCGCGGCCCTGATCTTCTCCTGCTCTACTTCTTCGCGGCGAACAGGGCGTCGATGTCGGCATCCGGCAGCTCCTCCTTGCCGTCGTTCGGGTCGATCACCAGGGCCGTCCCGCTCGGGGACACCCAGACGACGTAGTTGCCGAGCCGGTAGACCTCCTTCATCCCCGGCTGCTTCTCCAGGATGCGGAAGTAAGCCTGACCCTGGGCCTTGACCGCCACCGCCGGCATCTCGGCCCGGAAGGCGTCGTCGATCCACACCCCGCCGACCTCCAGCACCTGCCGGCCGTTGGCCCGGCGGTTGGCCGTCAGGCTCAGCTTGTCCTGGTTCCGCAGGCCGTCGGTGTTGACCGCCAGGTCGACCCCGAGCTTGCCGGTCTGGAACTGGTCCTTGCGGCCCTTGAACGCCCGGTTGGCCTCGTCCAGCGTCTTCTTCTGGTCCCGCAGCCGTTCCACCTCGGCCCGCAAGGCGGTCGCACCCGCGGCGTCCGCCGGGGCGGACCCCAGCGCCCGGGCGGCGTCCGCCAGCCGCTTGTCGGTGTCGGCCCCGCGGTTGGCCGCCAGCTTGTCGACCCCTTCCCCGGCCTTCGGGGCCTGCTGCCGGGCGAACTGCTCGACCGGCATCGGCCGGGCGCCCTTCGCGGCCGGACCGAACCCGCTGCCCGGCCCGCCGGCCCCGGGCGCCGCGAACCCTAACCCGCCGCCGCCAAGCCCGGCGCCGCCCTGGGGCATGAACTGGCCTCGGCGGACGCCCGCCGGGACCGGCCCGGCCACCGGCATCGGGCCGTCCGGGACGACGAGGTAGCTCGTGTACGGGGTGGCGATGCCGTACCGCTTGGCCAGGGCCACCACCTCGCCGACCAGCTCCTTCTGCTCCCCGTTGGCCCGAATCTGGTCGAGCAGGTAGCCGACCTTCCGCCGGGCCCAGAGCGGCTCGACGAAGTCCTTGCCGCCGGTCTCGGCCTCGGTCTTGGCCGGGAAGGAGACCTCGTACACGAACTCCTTCCGCTCCCCGCCGACCAGCCCGGACAGCTTGACGGCCGCGTGCCCGCTGCCGCTGTACCGGCCGATGACGACGAGCTGCGACCCGAAGAACAGGTCGGGCAGCCGCTGCGGGTAAACCTCGGAGAGCCGGACGTTGTCCCCGGTGGTCAGCCGCACGTCGGTCATGACCGGGTGGCTGATCTTGGCGTACAGCCCGGCCGCCTTCTCCCCGATGTCCTCGGCCGGGCGGACGTAGGTGCTGACCCCCCGGGTGGCGTCGGCCAGTTGGTCGAGCATGGCGGCGTTCACGTCGTCGCCGACGCCGAACGAGAAGATGCGGGTGTTGGCCGAGTTCTTGGCCCCGACGTTCTTGACGATCTTGTCCGGGTTGGTCTCGTCCACCGTCGGCTGGCCGTCGGTGAAGAAGATGACGGTGAACGCCCGGCCGGGGTCGGCGGCCCGCAGGCCCAGGGCCTTCTCCAGGGCCGGCCAGATGGCCGTCCCGCCGCTGGTCCGCAGGTCGTCCACCCACTTGTTGGCCCGCTCCAGGTGGTCCTTCTCGGCCGGAACCAGGGCGTCCCGGTAGCTGTCCACCGTGGTCGAGAACTTGACCACCGCGAACCGGTCCTTGGGGTCGAGCTGGCCGAGGCAGTACTTGGCCGCCTTCTTGGCCTGCTGCATCTTCAGCTCGGACATGCTGCTGGACGTGTCCAGGACCAGCACCAGGTCCCGGGGGGTGCGGGTCTGGGCCGGGTCGATCTGGGGCGAGACGAGCAGCATGACGTAGCCGTCCTCGGACGTGACCGGCTTGTACAAGAGCGGGGTCAGCCCGACCGGCCCGGCCCCGGTCCCGTAGAAGAGCTGGAAGTCCTTGTCGAGCAGCCCCTGGTTCCGCTCGAACTCGACGGCCACCTCGTTCGGCCCCTTGCGGACGACGGTGACGGCGTGGGTCGGGCTGTAGACGTTCTGTACCCCGGCCTGGGACTTGACCGACACCTTGACCGAGAACTCTTCGAGCGTCCGGGTGGCCTGGCCGTCGGTCCGCAGCGGGTAAACGTACTCGACGACCGACCCGTCCTTCGGGGCGATCGACTTGAAGCTGAGCTTGACCTTCTGGTCGCCCCGGGGCGGGACGGGGAAGACCCGCAGCCGCATCAGGTCGTTGCCGAGGTATTCGAGCAGCCCGGGGTCCTGGGTCCGGCGGACGATGTCGGTGTAGACCTGGCTGGCCTTCTTGGCGTCGAGCAGTTCGCCCGAGGTCTCCTTCCCGTCCACCCACATGGTGAACTTGTCCACGCTGGCCCCGCGGGGGATCGGGAACAGGAAGGTCGCTTCCAGGGCCCGATCGGTGTGGTTGCGGAACGTCTGTTCGACGGTGGTGATGGCCACCTGGTCCTCGACCGCGGCCGTGACCTTGTGGTTGACCATGGCCAGCGGGGGGACGCTGCGGTCGGTCGGTATCAGCAGGCCGGCGGCCGGTGCCGGACCGGCCAGGGCGAGCGCGGCGAGGAGCGGGACGGCGAGCCGCATCGGTCACCTCCGGGGAACGGGGCGGGTCACGGGCCGGGTGGCCGGGGCGGGGTCCGGCGAGCCGGGAGCGTGAGCGACCGGAGCAACGTCTCGCCGGTCGCTCACGCTCCCGGCTCGCCAGGTCCACGGCCTTGCCCGGTCGCTCTGATGCCGCGCCGGGGCATCGAGGACTCTGACCCGGCCACCCGGGCCGACCCGGTGCCACCGACCGGGACAGCCCGATTCTATAACGCCCGCCCCGCCGCCCGCGATGGCGCGTCCGGCGGTTGTTACCGGCGGGTTACGCCCCGGCCCGAGCCGGCCCCATTCCGGGCCGGGATTTCCCCACTTTCAGACCGGTTCGGCTTGTCAGCCGCCCGGCCGGCCTTACGCTGAACTCCGTTCGCCGCCCGCCCCGATCCGAACCCCCCGACCACCCCCGGGCCGACCGGTCCATGGCCAGCCTGTTCCGCACCCTGGCGACCTCCGACCACCCGGCCGCCCGGCTCGCCCGGGGGGCCCGGCGGTGGGTGGCGACGGTGTCGGTGCCGGCCCCGAAGGTGGTCGTCGTCCCGCTGGTCAAGGCGTTCCTGGCCGCCCGGGCGGTCTGGCACTTCGGGCTGCGGGTGTTCGTCTGCGAGCCGTTCCTGAAGGCCCACTGCTCCAAATACGGCCGGGGTTTGCGGACCGACGTGTACCTGCACTGGATCCGCGGCCGGGGCGATTTGGTCCTCGGGGACGACGTCTTGTTGGACGGGAAGTGCTCGATCACCTTCGCCGCCCGGTTCGTGGACCGGCCGCGGCTGGAGGTCGGGGACGGGACCGGGATCGGGCACGGGTGCGCGTTCACCGTCGGCAAGCTGATCCGGATCGGCCGGAACTGCCGGATCGCGTCGGACGTGTGGGTGTTCGACTCCCACGGGCACCCGACCGACCCGGAGCGGCGGCGGGCCGGGCTGCCGCCGGACGAGCGGGACGTCCACCCGGTCGAGATCGGGGACAACGTCTGGATCGGGCGGCGGGCGGTCATCTTCCCCGGGGTGACGGTCGGGCCCGGGAGCGTGGTGTCGGCCGGGGCGGTCGTCACCAACGACGTGCCGCCGGACACGGTGGTGGCCGGGAACCCGGCCCGGCGGGTGGCCAACGTGACCGCCACCCCGCCCCCGGTCTACACCCCCGCCCCGCGGTGACACCCCCCTCCCCCGAGGCCGGCGGCATGGACCCGGACCTGGAGACGATCACGGCGAAGATCCGGGAGGTCGGGAAGGTCGGGGCGGTCGGCCCGGACGACGACTTCTACGCCGCCGGGTTCTCGTCGATCAACGCCCTGGAATTGCTCCTCGGGCTGGAGGACTCGTTCGGGGTGAGCATCCCGGACGACCAGTTCGTCGAGGCCCGGACGCCCCGCGCCCTGCTGGACATGATCGCCGCCTTGAAGACCACCTGAGGGCCCATGAACGCGACCGTCACCGTCGACCTGAAGGCCCCGGCCAGCGAGATGGCCCAGGAGGAGATCGTCAAGCAGGTGGCGTTCCTGGCCAAGGGGGTCGGGAACATCCGGTTCGCCGACCCGAGCACGATCCTCTTCGACGCCCCGGCGGCCGAGGCCGAGGCCCTGAAGGCGGCCGCCGGCGAGCTGGCGACCAAGGTCCAGCGGGGGCTGCGGAGCCTCCAGCGGAAGGTCCGGCACCGGACCCCGCAGGCCGACAACCCCTCCTTCGCCGGGGCCGGCAAGACGCCCGAGGGGGTGCATTTCCTGGGCGTCGGCCAGGTCGCCTTGCACGGGATGCCGCTGCGGCTGTTCCGGTACTTCGACCGGGTGTTCGAGGCGTTCGGCCGGCCGTACGGGGCCGAGCCGGTGATGACGCCGACGCTGATCCCGTCGCCGGCCCTGGCCAAGTGCGACTACTTCCGGTCGTTCCCGAACACCGTCACCTTCGCCAGCCACATGGTCGAGGAGCCGGCCCGGGTGACCGACTTCCGGGCCCGCCACCAGGACCGGGACGACCTGGACGAGAGGGCCCTGGGCGACATGCAGACGCCCGAGGCGTGCCTGTCCCCGGCCGTGTGCTACCATGTTTACCACCTGAACAAGGGGAAGACGCTGCCGGCCCGGGGCGCCGTCTACGGCATCTGCGGGAAGTGCTTCCGGTACGAGTCGTCGAACATGGCCGACCTCCGCCGGCTGTGGGACTTCACCATGCGGGAGGTGGTGTTCCTGGGCGGCCGGGACGGGGTGCTGGCCGACCGGGAGAGGTCGATCGCCCAGATGGCGGGGCTGATGGACGAGTGGGAACTGGCGGGCGAAATCCGGACCGCCAGCGACCCGTTCTTCATCGCCCCGGACGCCGTCTCGAAGGCGTACTTCCAGCTCTCGTCGGAGACCAAGTACGAGATCAGCCTGATGCTCCCGGACGACGGCCGGCTGGCGGTCGGGTCGCACAACTACCACACCGACTTCTTCGGCCGGGCCTTCGACGTGAACATCGAGGGCGAGGGGCCGATGCACAGCGTCTGCGTGGCGTTCGGGCTGGAGCGGTGGGTGTACGCCTTCCTCGCCCAGCACGGGCACGACCCGGCCCGGTGGCCCGACCCGGTCCGGACCGCCCCCGAGTTCCGGGAGGGGACCGACTGACCGTGCGCGTCGCGTCCGTTGACCCCGGCGGGGCGGCCGCGGCGGCCGCCCGGGTCCAGGCCGACGCCTGGCGGCCGCCCTGCCTGGCGTACCCGGCCGCCTACCTGCGGTGGGAGCTGGCCGCCCCGGGGCCGCGGGCCTTCGCCGTCCTGGCGTCCGACGGCGACGAGCCGGCCGGGTTCGCCGCCGCCCTGCCCCGCCGGGTCCGCTTCCGCGGGGCCGACCGCGACCTCTACCTCGTCACCTTTATGGCCGTCCGGCCGGGCTGGCAGGGCCGGGGGCTGGCCGGTCGACTCTACGACGCCCTCCTGACCGCCCTCCGGCCGATCGGCCTGCCGGTCGTCACCTTCGCCCCGGCCGGGTCCGGCGGGCAGGCCGCCCTGGAGCGGGCCTACCCGCGGGCCGGCTGGTCGCTCCGCCCGCTCGGCGAGTTCCGGGTCCACGCCGCGGTGGTCCCCCCGTCCGAAACTCCGGACGGCCCGCCGGCCGACGACACCTTCCGCACGCTCCCGAGCCGGCTGGACGACCCGGATGCCCTACTGGCGGCCCCGTCGCCGGCCCAGTGGGACCACCTCCGGGCCGACCCCCGGCCGCGGGCCACGGTCGTCGGCCGCAACGCCGCCGGCGGGGTCGTGGCCGCGGCCACCGTGGTCCGCACGCCGACCCTGACCCCCGAGGGGCCGGCCGAGGTGACGGTCATCGACGGGCTGCGGTTCGCCCCGGGCGGGGCCGCGGCGCTGCGGGAGGTCGTCGCCGCGGCCGGGAGCCGGTGGCCCGACCCGGCCGGGC
>JAIEQN010000773.1 GCA_019747685.1 Gemmataceae bacterium | reverse complement strand
AAGACGGCATTGGTCGGTCCCTCCTGACCCGGTTAAAGGTCGGAGGACGCAGCCGATTCGTCAACACAGCCTAGCCGATTTGTCCGTGTAGGCCGGTATGCGTTTGAGTTTCCCGTCCTCTTTGGTGACGATGTACCACTTGGCGGACTCCTCCCGAACCTTGCTCGCTCCGGGAGTGTCAGGTAGCACACGGTTGCCGGCCTCATCCAGCCAACGGGTAGTCGTGATCTTCTTGAGGGTCGCCACGGCGGTTTCTCCGGGGTTGTTCATCGAGTCGGGTTGTCACCCCGGTTGTCACTCTAGCTCTCTCCCGGTGGCGAGTCCAGGCAAGTAGCGTCTCGGGTGCGAGGGGGCATGATGCGGGCGAAGTGCTTGTAGAACAAGAGGAGTGGCGGCTGATGTCCGTGGATGTCTCTCGGTGTCTCTGAAACCGGATTCGCCTTCGTAAAGCGGGGGTCGAGAGTTCGAATCTCTCAGGTGGCTCTGATACCAGCGGTATACCGGCAGTCGATGAAAACGGCGCCGGCGGACGCTGGCGGCCGTCTGTAGAACCACGTCTGGCCCGATCCTGCGCTTCCCTTTCGTCGCCGTGCCACCCACGCCCGGCGCCACCGCGGATGACTGCCCGGCCGACGCTTGTCACCTCCGGTTCGGCGGGCCTACTGCCCTTCGTGCGGGCCAGCCGGTGCGGTACGCTCTAATTACTCCGCCGATGTAGCGAAACTTCGTTTCCTCAGCGGAAGAGGACGCCTTGGCGAAGCCCGACCTGGTACCGCTCCCGCAAGCCGATCTCGGTGATAATTTGCAGCAGCGGGGCATCACTGCGCCCCGCCCCCTGCTACCCACAGATCGGCTGCGGTTTCGCGACGAGCGGGGGACGACCAGGGTGTCGACGGGTCGCTCGAAGTCCTGATCGGGAACAACCACACGAACTTCCGCGCCCGGGTTCAACTCAAGTCGGAGGCGGACTCCAAAGTCGACGCGGATGGCTCGATCTCTTACCCGGTCCGCGTTACGAACCTCAACTACCTGCTCAAAGGTCCGAGCCCCCTGTACCTGCTGAAGCCCGGGGGGCTGACGCCCCCCGCTCGGTCGCCGGCCCGCACCACGCCCCGAAGGCCAAGCGGGTCATCCACATCTTCCTGGACGGCGGCCCCAGTCACCTCGACACCTTCGACCCGAAGCCGAAGCCGAAGGGCCACGCCGGTAAGCTGGTCAAGTCGCCCTACGACGACATGGGCGGGAACGCCTTCGCCTCCCCGTTCACCTTCGGCAGGCACGGCCTGCCCGGCCTGGAGGTCAGCGACGCCTTCCCGGAGCTGGCCAAGCGGGCGGACGACCTGTGCCTCATCCGGTCGATGCACACCGGCGACCCGAGCCACGAGACCCAGCTGCTGATGATGAACTGCGGCCACCCCCGGCTGGTCCGGCCGAGCGTCGGGGGCTGGGTCACCTACGGCCTCGGGCCGGCCAACAGGAACTTGCCGGCGTTCGTCGCCCTGTACCACGGCGGGCCGCCCCCGAAGGGGCCGAGAACTGGCAGGCCGCATTCCTCCCGGGCCAGTACCAGGGGGCCGCGGTCGACACCCAGCACGCCGAGGTCGAGAAGCTGATCGAGTTCGTGAAGAGCCCCACGGCGTCGGCCGCCGAGCAGCGGCAGCAGCTCGACCTGCTGGCCGCGGTCAACCGCCGGCACGCCGCCGGCCGGGCCGACCCCAGGCTCGAAGCCCGGATCGAGTCGTTCGAGCTGGCCTACCGGATGCCGACCGAGGCCGCCGAGACGTTCGACCTGGCGAAGGAGCCGCAGCGGGCCCGGGACCTGTACGGCGCACCCCGGCCGGCCGGCAGTGCTTCCGGGCCCGCCGGCTGGTCGAGAAGGGGGTGCGGTTCGTCCAGGTGTTCAACTCCGGGTGGGACCACCACGGCGACCTGGCTGAGGGGCTGAGGAACCAGGAGAAAGACCTCGACAAGGGGGTCGCCGCCCTGCTGACCGACCTGCGGCAGCGGGGCCTGTTGGACGACACGCTCGTCGTCTGCTGCGGGGAGTTCGGCCGCACCCCGACGGCCGACGGCGACCGGTCGGGCGTCGGCAAGGGGACCGGCCGGGTCCACAACCACCGCGGGTTCACCGCCCGGCTGGCCGGGGGCGGGGTGAAGGGCGGGCCGGCCGTCGGGGCGACCGACGAACTCGGGTTCGCGGCCGTCGAGAACCCGGTCCACGTCCACGACCTGCACGCCACCATCCCGCACCTGCTCGGGCTCGACCACGAGAAGCTGACGTACCGCCATGCCGGCCGGGACTTCCGACTGACCGACGTGTCCGGTCGGGTCGTCCGGGACGTACTGGGCTGAACCCGGTCGAGACGCCGCCGGGCCGACCGCGACCCGGCCGGGGTGCTTGCGGGCGGCCGCTGGCGACGGCACCGAGGGCCGAATACCCTATACACCGGCCCGGCCGGCGAACCGCCAGAATCTGGGTCAATCGCCCGGTCCGCGGTCGGCCCCTCCGACCGCCGGGAGTCATCGGATGAGAACGGCAGTCACCGGCGCCGCCGGCCTCGGTTTGGTGGCGGCCGCCGTCCTGGCGCTCGGGCACGCGACGGGGCAGCCACCGGCCCCCGCCAAGGCCCCGGGGCCGGACTCCCAGTACCGGCTCGGGCCGGACTCGCTCCCCCAAGACGGCGTCCCGAAGGGCGAGATCAAGGGGCCGTTCACCCTCCCGTGTGAGGTGTCCCCCGGCACCCAGCACACCTACTGGGTGTACGTCCCGGCCCAGTACGACCCGAAGGTCCCGGCCGCCTTGATGGTGTTCCAAGACGGCCAGGCGTTCAAGGACCCGAACGGGGACATCCGGGCCCAGAACGTGATGGACAACCTGATCTACCGGCGGGAGATCCCGGTGATGATCGGGGTGTTCATCAACCCCGGCCGCCGGCCCGACCAGCCGGAGCCGACGCCCAGGGACTGGGGCGACCGGAACACCAACCGGCCGACCGAGTACAACTCGCTCGACGACCGGTACGCCCGGGTCGTCACCGAGGAGCTGATGCCGGCCCTGGCGAAGGAGTTCAACATTTCCAAAGACCCCGAGATGCACGGGATCGGCGGGTCGAGCTCCGGTGCGATCGCCGCGTTCACCGTCGCCTGGGAGCGGCCGGCCCACTTCCGCAAGGTCCTCTCGAACGTCGGCAGTTTCGTCAACCTGCGGGGCGGGCACGTCTACCCCGACAAGGTGTTGGAGGCCGAGAGGAAGCCGATCCGGGTCTACCTGTGCGACGGGCGGAACGACAACCGCGGGCTCCGGGCCGGGAAGTACGACGAGAAGATGGACTGGTTCTACCAGAACGTCCGGCTGATGAAGGCGCTGACGAAGAAGGGGTACGACGTGAACTTCTCGTGGGGGATCAACGGGCACGGGCAGAAGTTCGGCGGGGCCATCCTGCCGGACATGATGCGGTGGCTGTGGCGGGACGGGCCGGTCTCGACCGACCCGAACGACGCGGCCGAACGCTCCTTCCGGCAGCCGGCCGGGAAGAAGGAATAGCCCCGGCGGTCGGGGTCACGGCGGCGGTGCGTCGCGACCGGGGACGCACCGCGGACAGTACCACGGGGCCGGGCCGAAGACCGGCCGCGGGCTCCGCTTGTGGCAGCGGGCGCAGAGGTAGCGTTTGCCCCGCGGGGCCGTCTTCGGGCGGACCTGCTTGCCCGTCCGGTCGACCTTCTCGCCCACCGCCGTGCCCTCCCGTCAGGTGCCGCAGAACGTCCGGTAGCCGCATTCGTCAGCCGGCGGGTCGCGGTACTTCTCCCAGCCGACGGCCGGCTCGTACGGGGACGCGAGGGCCGCCAGCAGGTCGTGCAGGGGGGCGAGGTCGTCGCGCTCCTCGGCGGCCGCCAGGGCCTCCTCGACCCGGTGGTTGCGGGGGATGACGGCCGGGTTGGCGGCCCGCATCGCGGCGGACACCTCGGCGGGGGGCCGGCCGTCCCGGCCGAGCCGGTCCCGCCACCGGCCGTGCCAAGCCTGGAACTCCGGGTCCCGATACCGCTCGCCGGCCGGCGGCTCCCCCGCCGACAGGTCGCGGAACGTGTTAGTGAAGTCGGCCCGGGACTTCTCCATCCAGCCCAGCAGCGACTCGACCAACTTCCGGTCCCCGGCCTCGTCCGTCCGGAGCCCCAGCTTCTGCCGCATCCCGGCCAGCCAATACCCGTCGAACCGGTCGGGGAACTCGTTCAGCACCCCCGTGGCGGCCTCGACCGCCGGCTCGGGCTCGGGGTCGATCAGTGGCAGCAGGGCCTCGGCGAACCGGGCCAGGTTCCACTGGGCGATGGCCGGCTGGTTCCGGTAGGCGTACCGGCCGGCGTGGTCGATCGAGCTGAACACCGTCTTCGGGTCGTAGGCGTTCATGAACGCGCACGGGCCGTAGTCGATCGCCTCCCCGGAGACGGCCATGTTGTCGGTGTTCATCACCCCGTGGATGAACCCGACCAGTTGCCACCGGGCGACGAGGGCGGCCTGGCGGTCGGCGACCGCCCGGAGGAACGCCAGGTACTTGTCCGGGGCGTCGGTCAGTTCCGGGTAATGGCGGTCGACGGCGTAGTCGGCCAGCGCCCGCAGGACCGTCAGGTCCCCCAGGGCGGCCGCGTACTCGAACGTCCCGACCCGGACGTGGCTGGCGGCCACCCGGGTCAGGATCGCCCCCCGCTGGGGGGTGGTGCGGTAGACCGGGTCGCCGGTGGTGACGACCGCCAGGCTCCGGGTGGTGGGGATGCCCAGGGCGGCCATCGCCTCGCTGACGACGTACTCGCGGAGCATCGGCCCGAGGGCGGCCAGGCCGTCCCCGCCGCGGGAGAACCGGGTCCGCCCCGACCCCTTGAACTGGACATCGACCAGCCGGCCGTCCGGGGTCCGGTGCTCGCCGAGCAGGATCGCCCGGCCGTCGCCGAGCACGGTGAAGTGGCCGAACTGGTGGCCGGCGTAGGCCTGGGCGATCGGCCGGGCGCCGGCCGGCGGGTCTTGGCCGGCGAACAGGGCCGCGACCGCCTCCGTCGCGAGCCGGCCGAGGTCGAGGCCGAGGTCGCCCGCCAGCCGGCGATTCAGGACCGCCACCCGCGGCTCCCGCACCCGGGCCGGGGTCGCCGGGGCGAACAGCACGTCCGGCAGCCGCGCGTAGGTGTTGTCGAACCGCCAGCCGACGGTGTCTTGATCCGCAACCGGTGTGGCCGGGGCGCTCATCCCAATCCTCCGGTGAACCCGCACAACCCTACATTAGACGGCGGGACGGGGTGGGCGGGTTCGGCGCCGGCGGATTCGACCGGCCGCACTCGACCCTCGCCCGGTCCGCCCGGACCGCGGCCGGGCTCGTGGGGGAGGGGGAGCCATGCGGTTCCTGGTGGTCGGGGCCGGGGCGATGGGCGGGTACTTCGGCGGGCGGCTGCTGGAGGCCGGCCGGGACGTGACCTTCCTGGTCCGGCCCGCCCGGGCGGAGAAGCTGGCCGCGGCCGGCTTGGTGATCACCAGCCCGGCCGGCGACGCCCACCTCCCGGCGACGCCCACCGTACTCGCCGCCGACCTGCGCGAGCCGTTCGACGTGGTGCTCCTGTCGTGCAAGGCCTACGACCTGGACGGGGCGATGGACTCGTTCGCGCCGGCGGTGGGGCCGGGCACCGCCGTCGTCCCGCTCCTCAACGGGCTGCGGCACCTCGACGCGCTCGACGCCCGGTTCGGCCCGGACCGGGTGCTCGGCGGGTCGTGCTTCATCTCGGCCAAGCTCGACCCCGCGGGCCGGGTCGTCCACCTGAGCGATGTCCACCGGCTGGTGTTCGGCGAGCGGCCGGGCGGGCGGTCGCCGCGGGTGGACGCGATCGCCCGGGGGATGGCCGGGGCGAAGTTCGAGGCGGCCGCGAGCGACGACGTGGCGCAGGAGATGTGGGAGAAGTGGGTGTTCCTCGCCGCCCTGGCCGGGATGACCTGCCTGACCCGGGCGGCG
>JAIEQN010001121.1 GCA_019747685.1 Gemmataceae bacterium | reverse complement strand
CGCCCGTCACCGGCACCCAGGGCGCATAGGCGCGCTGCACCAGCGCGGCCAGCGCCGGGGCCTCCGCCGGGGTGGCCGGGTTTTCTCCCGGGCCGGGGGCACCGCCGGCTCGGCCCCGGCCACCCGACCCGAACCGAGACGCCACTTTCCGTTCCCTCGGGTTGACACCCCGCCCGCGCCCGTCTATGGCCGCAACCCGAGCCGCGTTCCCGGGAGAAGAGGATGCACCCGCGTGCCCTGCTGGTGGCCCTGCTCGCCTGCGCCCCGACGGCCGCCCGCGGGGACGAGCCGCCCGCCCCCCCGCAACCCCCCGCCGCCGGACAACCCCCGCCCGACCCGTTCGCCGACCGGACCGCCGCCCTGACGGGCGAGTGGGTCACCTCCGGCCGGCACCGGGCCCCGGTCTTCGGGATGGACCTGATGCTCGGCCAGCAGACGGGCGTCCGGCCGAGCCTGGCCCTGTACTCGACCGACCGGTGGTCGCTCGTGACCGAGGGCTTCTACGGCGCCCTGTTCACCAAGTTCGGGGCCTCCGAGGCGGCCGGGGCCGGGGCCCGGTGGGTGACGACCCGGGGCGGCCTCGACGCCGTCACCCTCGGGCCCGGCGTCGACGTGCTGTTCCACCTCAACCACGGCGGGGCGACCCTCCTCGCCCCGACCGTGGACGTCGGCTGGCAGCACCGCTTCGGCGAGCGGGCCGGGTTCCACCTCGGGCTCAGCGCCGGGGCCGGCGTCGGGCTCGGCGGCCGCGAGGGCCGGCACGGCAGCGACCCGGTGGCCGGCCGGGTGACGCCGCTCATCGGCTTCTACACCGGCCTCCGGTTCTGACGCGGGCCCCGCATCCCGTCGGTCCGGGGGCCGCGGTCGTCCCCCGACCGCCCCGGATCGTGCCCCCGCCCCCGGCCGAGCGGCACGCCCGGCAGCACACCACCTCCCGGCCGATCGCGCCTCAGTTTGGCGGTCGGATCAGAATCATTGGTTCGGCCGCAGGGTGTGCGTGTTGCCGAACCAAACCAATGAGCGCCGGGGCGCGACCCTGCAGTTCCCCTTGACCCCGGCCGCCGGGATGCGGTCCAATCTGCGGTCGCACCCGCTCCGCACGCACGGACGCACACCCCCGGGCCGCCCGGGGCGGACGGACCCGCCGCCATGATGGCCCCGCTCCCAACCCCGCCGCCGCCCGACCGGCCGGACCGCCCGCGGGTCCGGCTGGAGGTCCGGACCGGGTCCGGGCGGGCCGTCACCTACGAGGTCGGGGCGGACGAGTTCCTGATCGGCGAGGCCGCCGGGTGCGACCTCCGCATCCCCACCCCGACCCACGCCGCCGTCGTCTGCCAGCTCGCCCGCAAGCCGGACGGCGTCCGGGTCCGGCGGATCGCCCCGGGCCTGCCGGTCCTGTTGAACGAAACCCCCCTGCCGGTCAACGTCCCGACCCCGGTGGCCCACGCCGACCGGCTGTCCGTCGCCGGGGTGGAGGTCGTCGTCGGCATCCAGGCCCCCGGGTACATCGCCCCCAAGCTGGTCGCGTTCGCGGACACGGTTTCGGCGAGCGGGGGGCGTCTGCCCCCTGTTTCTGATCACCCGCATCAGGGGGCTGGCGCCCCCCGCTCGCCCGAACCGGACCGGGCCGAGTGGGACCGCCGGGACGCCGACCTGGTCCGCCGGCAGCGGGAGCTGGACCAGCAGGCCGAGGAGTTGGCGGCCGACCGGGCGCTGTGGTACCAGAAGCGGCTGGAGTACGAGCGGGAGATGGCCTCGGGGCGGTCGCTCGCCCTCCGTGGGGCGGACCTGACCGCCCGGGAACAGGAGGTCGCCCGCCAACGGGACGAGTTGGTCGCGTACCGCGACCAGCTCGTCGGGCAGCACGAGACGGCACAGGCCCAGTTGTCCCGGTCGCAGGGGTTGATCCGCGAGGCCCACGCCCGGCAGACGGAGGACCGGGCGGCGTTCGAGGCCGAGCGGGCGGCGTGGGAGCCGAAGCGGGCCGAGCTGCGGGACGAGCAGGCCCGGGTGGCGGCCGCCGCCGGCGACCTCGCCCGCCAGCGGGAGCTGTTCGCCGCGGATCAAGAATACCTGAACAAGGCCAAGGCCGCCGCCGAAGCCGAGGCCGACCGGCTGGCCGGGTGGGAGCAGGAACTATCGGCCCGCGAGACGACCTTCCGCACCGACCGCGAGGCGTTCGACCGGGACCGGGAGACGCTGACGGCCGATCTCCTGCGGCTCGACCGCCGGCGGGACGAGGCCGACGCCCGCGACCGGGAGCTGACCGCCCGGGCGAAGGAGACCGACGCCCGGCTCGAACAGCTCCGCAAGGACGCCGCCGAGTGGGAGGCGACCGTCCAAGTCGCGGCCGCCGAGCAGGAGCGACTGCGGGCCGAGGCCGACCGGCTCGACCGCCAGAAGGCCGACCTCGACGCCCAGACGGCCCGGCTGGCCGAGCGGGCGGCCCAGCTCGACGCCCAGCAGGGGGTCTTGGGCGTCCTCCGGGCCAAGCTCGACCGGACCCGGGCCGACGCCGAGCGGGAGGCCGCGGCGCTGGGGGCCGCCCGCGTCCGGGAGGAGGAGTCGCAGGAGGAGTTGCGGCGCCGCATCCGCGAGGCCGAGCAACTGCGGGCCGAACTCAGCACCGTTCAGGAATCGACCGAGCAGGAGCGCCGCCGGCTGGAGGAGCGGGATTCGCTCCTGTCGGCCGGGCTGGAGGAAATCCGCGTCCAGAAGGAAGCGTTGGCGGCGGCCGAGGCCCGCGTGTCCGAGCGCGAGGCGGCCCTGGACGGGCGGTCGGCCGAGTTCGCCGAGCAGGCCGGGGCGCTGAAGGGGCGGATGGGCCAGGCCCTCGACCTGCAAGCCCGGCTCGAAGCCGATCGCGTCGCGATCCGGGAACGCGAGGCCGCGCTGAATCAGGCCGAGGCCGCCCGGCAGGCGCTCCAGGAGCAGTTGCGGAAGCGGGCCGAGGAGCTGACGGCCAAGGCCAAGGTGGTGGACGAGTGGACCCGCCGGCACGCCGCCGAGAAGGCCGCGGTCGAAGCGGCCGCCGCGGTGGCTAACGAGAAGGCTGCGGAGGCCGCCCGGCAGGCGGAGGTGGTGGCCGGGCGGGAAGCCGCGGTGGCCCGGCAGGTGACGCGGCTTCAGGAGGTCGGGCGGGCGGTCGCGGCCGACCGCAAGACCCTGGCCGAAGCAAAGGCCGCCTGGGCGGGCGAACGGTCGGCGGCCGAGGAGCGGCTTCGTTCGGTCCGTGACGAGTTGGAAGCGTTGCGGCAGAGGGCGACTGCCGAGTTCGCCGGCCTGCGGGCCGAGGCCCCGGCGCTGGACGACCACGCCACCTCCGCCCAGGCCCGGGTGGCGGCCGCCCGGGACGCCCTCAAGGCCCACCTCGCGGAACTCCACGACTTCGCCCGCCGCACCCGGGAAGACCTGGACGCCGCCCGGAACCAGCTCCGGGCCGAGGCCGATCGCCTCGCGGAGCGGGAGGCCGCCCTCGACCGGGCCAAGGCCGAGCACCGCTTGGCCGTGACCGCCCTCCGGCAGCAGCTCGTGGACTGGCAGGCGACGGTGGCCGAGCTGCGGCGGGGCCTCTCGCAGGGCGAGGCCCGGCTGGCCGACCGGCAGGCGGCGGTGGACGAGGCCGCCCGCCGGGCCGACGCCACGACCCGGGAGCTGGCCGAGCAGGCCGAGGCCCTGCGGCGGGAGCGGGAGGCGGTGGCCGCCCGCCGGGCCGAGGTCGAGCGGCACCTGGCCGACATGCGGGAGTGGTACCGGCGGAAGCTCCGCGAGCTGGCGGCCGGGAACGCGCAGTCGGGAACGCGGAACGCGGAACCGACCGGCCCCCGGCTGGCGACTATCGACGCGGACGTGCCGGACCAAGGACCAAGGACCAAGGACCAAGGACCAGGCGACGAAGTCGAGCCGATGGACCGCCAACTGGGCGAACTCCTCCGGTCGCTGGAGCTGGTCGAGGCCGACACCCTGGCCGCCCTGTGGGCCGAGGCCGGCCGCCAGCGGCGGACCCTGCGGCAAGTCCTGCTGGCCAGCGGGGCGGTGACGCTCTACCAGCTCGCCCTGATCGAGGCCGGGAACCTGGACGGGCTGGTCCTCGGCCGGTTCCGGGTGATCGACCGGCTCCGGGCCACGCCCCGCGAGGCCATCTACCGGGTCTTCGACCCGGCCCGCGGCCGCGTCTTCCAGCTCCGCCACCTGGCCGAAGCGGAACTGCACGACGCCGTCCGGCCGGACGAGTTCCGGCAGCGGTGGGCGGCCGCCCGGGACGCCGCCCACCCGAACCTGGCGGCGGTGGTCGAAGTCCTCGACCTGGGCGGCCGGCCGGCGGCGGTGCTGGAGTGGCCGGCCGGGCTGTTCGCCCCGGACTGGCCGACCCAGGCCGGCCATCCTGGGTGCTGGGCGCGGCTGGCGGTGATGGCCGCCGACGGGCTGGACGCCGGCCACCGGGCGGGACTGGCCCACGGCCGGTTAACGTCCGACTCGTTCCTCCTGACCGCCGACGGGACGCTCAAGCTGGTCGGGTTCGGCGAGCCGCCGTGGCTCGGGGCCGGGCCGGTGCCGGTCGATCCGTCGCCGGCCGCCGACCTGCGGGCGCTCGGGCAGGTCCTGTACGGGTGGTCGCAGCTCGCGGCCCGGCCGGGGGCGAAGCCGCGGGGGAAGAAGGGGTTCCCGGCGGAGCTGGCCGAGGTGGTCCGCCGGCTCGGGGCCGATGCCGACTCGCCGATGGGGGACACGGTCGGGGCCGATCGGCCGTACGCCTCCGCCGCCGACGTGGCGGTCGACCTGCGGCGGCTGGCCCGGGGGCTGCCGAGCGGGGACGACGCCTGGGCGGAGCTGCTGCGGCAGGTGGCCGAGGCGACGGCCGACGGCCCGGCCGCCCTGCGGCAGTCGGCGTGAGGGCTACGGGGCCTCGGTGATGACGGTCAGCCCGGGGATGTGGGCGAAGTCGGCCGGGTTGTGGGTGACCAGTTCGACCCCGTTCGCAAGCGCCGTAGCCGCGATCCAGGCATCGTCGGTGGCGATCGGCTGGGTCCGGCGGGCGGCCCGGACCTCGGCCCACCGCCGGCACAGGGCGTCGTCCGATTCGTAGACCAAAAGGGACCGGATCACCGTGTCCAGGAACGCCCGCTTGGCACCTCCCCACTGGTTTCGATCCGCCCACTCGTACAACTCGGCAACCGTCTGGAACGAGACGGCCTGGGTATAGCCGACGACGTGCCGGCGGTACACCGCCCACAGCGTGTGCCGCCGGACGCGGTACGACACGACGTTCGTGTCGAGGAGGCGGATGGTCACGGGTCAGGCCTCGTGCCCCCGGCTCCGCCGGAGGGACTTCAGGAACTCCTCGAACTCCTCGTCCGACTCCCAGAGGTCGGCCCCGAGGCCCTCGAGCTCGTCGAACGTCGGGTGCCGGCCCTCGGCGGCGGCCCGGCGGAATACCTCCTTCCGGCGGGCCTCCAGCACCGGGTCCGGCTTCCAGGTGTCGTCCGGCGGCGGGTTCCACTCGCCGGGTGGCTTTGGGGTCATTGGCGGTCCTCCTTCCGGGGCAGGGCGGGCAGCCCCCAGTATACCCGGCTCACCGCCCGGCCGGGACCACCTCCGGGCCGGCGAAGTCCACCCGCACCACCTCCCCCGGCTTGCCCGAGACGACCCGCTTGCGGACGACCGGCTCGCCGTTCTCCGTCCACCGGGCGACCAGTTCGTAACGGCAGTCGGCCCCGGCCGCCAGCTCCGGCGACTCGAACACCCGGGCCGTCCCGGTCTGGGCCGTCCTCACCCCGTCGACGTACAGCTCGGCCCCCGGGTGCGGGACCGCCACCGCCACCCGCAGGCAGCCGCCGACGGGCGCCACCTCCGCCGGGACGGCGGCGACCGCGTCGGCGTGGTGCCGGCCGTGCTTCGGGGCCGGCCACCCCCGCGGGTCGTAGGGCGACCAGACGCTCACCGTCGTCGGCTGCGGCCGGGGC
>JAIEQN010000560.1 GCA_019747685.1 Gemmataceae bacterium | reverse complement strand
ACCGGCCCGTCGGTCTTCACCTCCCACACCTTCTTCCCGTCCGGCCCGAGGCAGTACAGGGTCGAGTCGTGCGACCCGATCAGGACGTTGTCCCCGTGGAAATTACAGCCCGAGGTGATCTCCCCGCCGCACTCGAACGTCCACAGGACCTTACCGTCGGCCGCCGTCAGGCAGTAGAACTTGCCGTCCAGGTCGCCGACGTAGACCTTGTCGCCGCGGACGCCCGGGGACCCCTTGATCGGCCCGAGCTTAGTCTTCCAGCGTTGTTGGCCCGTCTTCAGGTCGAGGGCGTACAGGTGCTTGTCGGCCGACCCGGCGTAGACCACCCCGCCGGCGACGGCCGGGGCGCCCTCGACGGCGTCGCCGGTCTTGAACGCCCACCGCTCGGCGAGCTGGTCCGGCAGCTTGGCCTCGCCGACCCCGGACATGAGCGGGTCGCCGCGGAACAGCGGCCAGTCGGCGACAGCCGCCGGGGCGAGCAGGAGGGCGATCGGCCCGGCGAGCAAAACCCGACGCATAGCATCCCCCGGAACGCGGGCACTACAGGTAGTTGCCGTCGCGGTAGTGCTTCGACACCACCCGGCCGCGGTCGAACCCGACCCGGATTTCCTCGTTGCCCAGCACCCACACGAGGACGCGCTCACCCCGGACCGCGTTCACCACCCCGTTGCTGGTACTCAGTTGGAGGCCGTTCGCGCTCGACTCTTCGGACTCCGGCCCGAGGACCGCCCGGACCTCTTCGATGGTCATCCCGTCCGCGACCCGGTCGTACTTCCGCTCGAATGCGGACGGCCAACGGGGACCGTAGGCGAAGAGCAGGAACAGCACGAGCGGGGCGAGGACGACCGCGGCGGTCGCGAGCGACAACGAGCCGACGAACCGGCGGCGGGCGCGTCGCATCGGCCGGCCCTCACCAGGCGGAGCGGTACAGCCCCAGGATGTCCGCCTCCGTCACCGGCCGCGGGTTGAACCGGGCCGTCCACTGGGCGTTCGCCTCCTCGGCCAGCAGTGGGAGGATACTCTCGGCCACCCCGCACTCTTTCAGGGTCCGCGGTAGCCCGGCCGCGGCCAGCAGCTCCCCGATCCGGTCGGCCAGGACCTCGCACGCCGGCCGGCCGTTCGACCCGGCGTGGTCGCCGACCAGGTCGCGGTACAGGGCGTCGGTCGCCGGGTCGGCCCCGTTGAACCGGACGACGTGCCGCAGCATCACCCCGATGGCGATGCCGTGGGTGATCCCGTAGTGGGCGGTCAGGGGGTTGGCGGACGAGTGGCAGACGCCGAGCATGGCCGCCTCGATGGCCATCCCGGCGAAGTGCGCCCCCAGGAGCATCGCCCCCCGGGCGGCCAGGTCGGTCGGGTGTTCCAGCACCCGGGCGAAGTTCGGCTCCAGGTGCCGGAACGCCGCCCGGGCGTAGACCTCGGACAGCGGGTTCCGCCTGGTGCAGACGAACGCCTCGACCGCGTGGGCGACGGCGTCGATCCCAGTCACGGCGGTGACGCCCCGGGGCTGGGACAGCGTCACCTCGGGGTCGAGGATCGACACCCGGAAGGCGGCCTTCTTGTCCCCGCAGGCCATCTTCAGGTGGGTGGACTCGTCGGTGATGAGGGCGTAGCTCTGGGCCTCGCTCCCGGTCCCGGCGGTGGTCGGCACCCCGACCGACGGGAGCATCGGCTCGGTCGCCTTCCCGTGCCCCTTGTAGTCGGCCATCCGGCCGCCGTTGGTCAGCAGGAAGTTGACCCCCTTGGCGCAGTCCATCGAGCTGCCGCCGCCGACCGCGACGATGCAATCGACCGAATGCGTCCGGGCGAACACCACCCCGGCCGCGACCTCGCGTTCCGTGGGGTTCTCCTTCACCCCGTCGAAGACGAACACCTCCGGCCCGGCGGCGCGGACCGCGGCCTCGGCCCGCTGCGGGTGGCCGGCCTGCTCCAGCCCGGGGTCGGTGACGAGCAGCACCCGGGTGCCGCCGACCGCCCGGACGACCTCCCCGAGCCGGGAAAGCGTCCCCGGCCCGAAGACCACCCGGCCGAGCGGCTCGTGCTCAAACCCCGGCACCGGCCGGCCGGGCGTGCTGGAGGGCCCGCTGCTTGTAGAGGTGGGTGAACAGGTTCCCCTCATGCGGCTGGTCCCAGGTCAACCGGTTGGTGGGCAGCGGGCCGATGTTCAGCCGCTCGATGTTCGGACAGGCCAGGGCGTCGGCGACGAACCCCGGGTCGTCGGACAGGACGGTCGCGGCTAGGGTGTACCCGATCCGCTTCAGCACGTCGTACTGGGGCCATTCTACGACCGCCGCGTAGGGGAAGAGGAACTCCTTGTTGGCCAGCGGGTGGTCGGGCGAGTCCACCGTCACGACGGTGGGCAAGAGCCAGGCGCACCGGCCCTCCTTCACCAGCCGGGGCGTCCCGCGGAGCCGCTGGGTCACGTCCTCCGCCCCGGGCGTCTTCAGCCCCTCCTCGATCAGGTTGTTAATGGCCTCGGCCACGGCCGGGTTGGCGAACGCGCTGACCTCACAGCCCGGGTCGTCCCACGGCCGGGCCTTCACCCCGGCGAGCCGCTCCGCCAGACCCTTAGCAATCGCCGCGCCGTTGCGGGGCGTCCACACCGCCGAGGCGTTGACGCACGCCCGCCCGCCGTTGGCCGCGACCCCCTCGACCAGCACGTCGAGGTACTTTTCCCAGTCGTCCGCCTGGTCCTCGCCGAGGATGAACTTGCTGTACCCGGTGCCGTGGATTTCGACCCGGTGGTCGTTCTTGTACGGGGCCATCGTCTTGTCGTCGCCGAACGCCATGCTCCGGCCGCACAGCCGGAGGATGTCGGCCGCCCCGGCGTGGTCGGTCGGCAGGAAGCCCAGCACCTGGGGCGGGACGCCGGCCTTGAGGAACGCTTGCAGCACCCGGAACGGGGTCCACGGCTCCTCCCGGCCGGGCTTGAGGAGGAGGGGGATTTTGAACGCGACCGTCGGCACCCACAGGGAGTGGACGCCGGGCGAGTTCGATGGCAGGACGGCCCCGAACACGTCGGTGGTCGGGTAGAACGCCTGCATCCGGCCGTTCTTGAGGGTGTACCCCCGGTCCAGGGCTTCGAGGTCCAGGCCGCGGGTTAGCCCGCCGATGACTTCCTCGATGTTCGCCAGGACGTAATGGACCTTCCGGGCGTTCCGGTCGCAGAAGACCATCGGGCTGCCGGTGGTGGCCGACAGGCTCCGGACGTAGTCGGCGAAGGTCAGCTCGGTGTCCCCGCAGGGGAGGGCGGCGTTGAGGAAGTAGTCGGCCGCCTTCTTGTACATGCCGAGCAGGTCGCGGACTGGGATGGCCGCGAGGAGCTTGTGCGCCGCGGCCATGCCGCCGAGGTCGCGGGCGATCATGCTGCCCGTCACCTGCGACACCTCGGCCACCGGGTCGCCGGTGACGTGGTGGACGAGGGTGGCCTTTTCGAGGCTGGTGTACGCCTTGCCGAACCGGAGGGCCGGGATGTGGATCATGGGTGGTCCTTACTTCTTCCGCTTCTTGGCGTGCTTCTTGAGCAGGTCGGCCGCCCACTCGGCGTCCTCCGGGCGGAGGTCCGGGACCGGCGGCTTCGAGTAGTCGATCCGGTCGGCGTACCCGGCGTCCGCGTAGGCCCGGTCGAGGGCGGGGCGGAGGGGGAGCGGCACGTCGTCGTCTTCGGGCTTAAGCGGGACCGGGATCACCGGGAGCGGCTGGCGGACGGTGAACGACCAGACGGCCGCCTCGGGGAAGTCGTCGGCCCGGCTGACGAGGACCAGGTAGTCGCCCCCCGGGGGGTCGGGGTCGCCGGTCGGCGGTCGCGACCCGGTCCGCAGCAGGTCGATCTCGACCAGGTTCACCCCGGCTCCGAAGTACTCCTCCCGCTTGGCGAGGTAGTTCGCCCGGTCCTTCCGCGTCCCTTTGCCCTTGTCCGACGGGCTGAGCAGCTCGATGACCGTGACGACCCGGTTGTCGTCCTTGTCCGTCACCCCGATGTACCGCTTGCCCGGCTTCTTCAGGGTCGGGATGGTGACCGCCGCCGACGGGGCGGTGACCTCGGCGGCCGACGCCCTCGGCCGCCGCCCGCCACCTTCGCCCACGTACACGTCCGGCCCCACCCACCGCCGGTCCGGGTCGTCCTCGGACTCCAGCCAGACGTACTGGTGGATCTCGGCGAAGTAGCCCCGGGGCAGCCGTGGGGTCAGGACGCCCCGCAGGGCGACGATCAACGTCATGTGGAGGCCGCCCCAGTGGGACGGGCCTTCCAGGTACGGGTCCATCCCCGGGAACGGCGACGGCATGTGACACCCACCGGCGGGACGCCGGTGCCAGCAGGACCGGTCAGTACACCCCGACCACGGTGCCGCCGGCCAGTTCGGCGAACGGCCGGACGCCCGACACCCCGTCCCACGGGTACTTCTCGAACGGCGGCTCCCGCTCCCCCTCGTCCCGCTCCGGGAACCGCGGGACGAAGAACTCCTTCGTCAGGGTGGTGAGGAGGACACGCCCGGTGCCGCCGTAGGGGACGACCTGGTTGTAGTCCTTCGGGTCGACCACCTCGATGACCGCCCGCGGCTGGGGGGCGTAGTAGCTGATCTTGAACCCGTCCGCCGGGCCGATCGGCTTCGAGCAGGCCAGGCCCATCAGGGTGTTCCCGTAGGTCGGGGTCATGTAGACCTGGCCGCCGTCCAGCATCTCCTCGTAGGCCTCGCGGGTGAACTGCGGCGTGAACTCGGTCCCGCCGGAGAAGATGCCGGTGATGCTCGCGGCCTTGATCGACCGCAGGCCGCCCGGCGGCACCTTCTTCTTCAACTCCCGGTACTTGTCCTCCAGCTTCCCGGCCCGCAGAGCCTCGTCCAGGGCGGCCAGGAGCTTCGGGGTGGTGAACATGCACCGGATGTCGTGCCCGCCGGCCAGCACGGTGACCGCCTGGTCGATGACGTGGTCCTTGTACGCCTGGGCCTCCGCGACCCTGCGGTCCCGCAGGCAGCGGACGACGTACCGCGGGTCGAGGTCCACGCAGAAGCAGATGCCGCCCCGGTACTGGGCCAGGTGTTCGACCGCCAGCCGCAACCGCCGCGGCCCCGACGGCCCGAGCATCAGCCAGTTCGACCCCTTCGGGAAGTACTGGTCCGGCAGGGTGTCGGACATCATCTCGTAGTCGATCTTGAAGTCGTCGATGACGATCCGACTCTTGGGCAGGCCGGTCGTCCCGCCGGTCTCGAATACGTACACCCCGCGGCCGGCGTACCCCTTGGGCACCCACTTGCGAACCGGCCCGCCCCGCAGCCACTCGTCCTCGAAGACGGGGAACTTTTTCACGTCGTCCCAGCCGTTCACGTCCTTGAGCGGGTCGAAGGTAAACTCCTTGGCCTTCTCCAGCCAGAACGGGGTGCCGGTCTCGGGGGAGAAGTGCCAGCGGACGACCTCCCGGACCTGGGCGTCGAGTGCCGCCCGGGCGTTCCTGATCCGCTCCTCCAGCGTCGCCCCGGTCACGGGGGCCGGCTTGCCGGGGGTGTCCTTCACGGCGGGTCCTCGGTGGGGGGAATGCTATCGTAGGCGGGTCGGGGTCGGCCGAGCCAGTCGGCCGTCTGCTGCGGGGTCAGGTTGCCGCCGCACAGGACGGTGACAGGACGGTGCCGACGAACCCGCCGCGGAACGCCCCGGGGAACTCGACCAGGGCGGCGAGCCCGACCGCCCCGGCCGGCTCGACCACCAGCCCGGCGTGGCGGTGGGCCAGCCGCAGGGCCCGCAGGATGGCGGCCTCCGACACCAGCAGGGCGTCGTCCACCACCCCGCGGAGGTCGGCCAGGGCCTCCGGGACCGGTTCCCGGACGGCGATCCCGTCGGCCACCGTCCGGACGACGCCCCCGGCGACCGGCCGCCCGGCCCGCAGCGACTCGACCATCGCCGGCGCCCCGGCCGCCCCGACGGCGACCACCCGGGTTCCCGGCCGGGCCG
>JAIEQN010001025.1 GCA_019747685.1 Gemmataceae bacterium | reverse complement strand
GCCGCGGGGCGGTGCCAGGCGGTGTTGGCCCGCAGCCGCGGCCGCCCGTCCCCCCACTCCGCCCGCAGGAAGCCGACGGTCAGCGACCGGATCGTCAGCCCCGCGACCCGGCCGGCGACGAAGTGCCCGACCTCGTGGACGGCCAGGGCCGCGAACCCCCCGGCCAGCCCGACGGCGGCGACGACCAGGAGCGCGGCCGGGCCGTCCGCCAGGCCGGTGACGACCACCTGCCACAGGAGCAGGAGGCCGGCGGCGAACACGACCGCGTTGACCGCGACCGCGACGACCGCCCGCCAGGCGAACCGGAGAAGGCGCCCCATCGGCCCCCCACCTCACCCCGCGTCCGGGCCGACCGGGGCCGGGCTGGCCGGCTCCTCGGCCCGCGGCGGGGGCAGCAGGAACGACAGCACCAGGGCGACGGCGAACGCCACCCCGCCGATCCACCCGGCCGCCGTCGCCACCTTGATCGGGTTCGGCACGTCCGCCCCCGGGGTCAGGGCGTTGGCCAGGAACTCGGTGTTCAGGGTGGCCGCCATTGTCCCGATCATCCGGGCCCCGACGTTGGTGGCGAACCCCCCGCCGGTCCCCCGCAGGTGGACCGGGAACACCTTCGGCAGGTACTCGCTCATGTAGCTCATCTGGGCCACCGTCAACAGCCCGCACCCGAAGATCGCGGCCGCGAACAGGGCGTAGTCCTCCTGCCGGAGCACCCAGTAGGTGAGCGGGAACAGGACCACCCCGGGGACCAGGAACAGCCGCAGGAGCAGCCGGCTCGGGACGGTGGTGAGCAGGAGGGCGAAGAGGATGCGGCCGGTCAGCCCGCCCAGCTCCTGCCACCGCTGGATGTTCCCCCGCCGGGCCTTGACCTCGTCCCGCAGGACGGTCAGCTCCCGGACCGACTCGGCGATCCGGGCCTTGCCGGCCGCGGCGTCCTCCCCGGTCTGCTTCTCGACCGCCGCCTTCAGCTTGGCCAGGTCCTTCCCCCGGCTCTGGACCTCGGCCACCTTCGGGGCCATGTCCGGCAGCCCGGGGGCGATCTGGCTGGGGGTCATCTGGAGGGCCCCGAACGCGGCCGCGTAGGCGCAGGCCGACAGCAGGGCGGTAACAAGGGTGGTCCGGAGCAGGCCGGGGGTGAAGAGTTCGGCGAAGCTCGGCCGGCGGAGGGTGCCGGCCCGCTTCCGCTCCCGCCACACCCGGGACTCCGGGACGAACGGCATCAGGAGCAGGATGAGCAGCCCGGGGACGAGGCCGGTCAGGAGGGTGTACCGCCAGGCCACGTTGGCCGGGTCGTGGGACGGGAAGGCGACCCCGAACACCGCCCCGGGCAGCGGGGCGTTCGGCGGCTTCCCGGCGTCCACGATCGCGTTGTACACCTCGGTCACGAGGATGCCGCCGAGGGAGGCGCAGGCCAGTGTCCAGCCGATGGCCAGCTCCCGGGTCCGCTTGACCTCGAAGAGTTCGGCCAGCCAGGTGACGGCCGCCACCATCTCGACGCACACCCCGATGAAGGTGGTGCAGCGGAACAGGATGAGCTGCCACAGCTCGGTGCTGTACGCGGCGGCGACGGGCGAGAACGAGTAGACGACGATGCTGCCGACCATCACGGCCTTCCGGCCGAGCCGGTCGACCAGCCACCCGCCCAACAGCCCGAACACCCCGCCGCACAGGGCCGCGATCCAGAGCATCCGGCCGGTCCACGCCCGGACCGCGTCGCCGGTGACCGGGGCCCCCCGCCGCAGGCCGTCGCCGCCGGTCAGCCCGATCTGGGTCGCCCAGGGGGTGTCGAGTTCCGGCTTCTCCAGGGCCGGGTCGATCTTCACCAGCTCGGCGATGGCGTCGGCCCCGATGACCGGGAACATCAGGAGTTCGTAGGTGTCGAACAGGAACCCGACGGCGGCGACGACCAGGACGAGGGTGCGGGTGAGGGGGGCGAGGCCGGCCGACGGGCCGGCGGCGGGGGACGACACGGGTGCTTCTCCGGGCGGGCGGGAGGGCCGGGGCGGGACGGGGAGAGGTTAGGGAGACGGGCCGGGGGCCGCAACGGGCCGACCGGGGCGTGATCGCCGCCGCGACCGGCGAGCCGTGGACCTTGTGAGAAATCCGACAAGCCACCCGACCGACCGCGCGGGAGCTGGTCCGAAAAATTTGCGTTTTCCCCTTGTGGGCCGTCCCGGGGCTGGTAGGATCGGTTCTATCGCCTCTCACCCATCTCCTCCCGACCCGTCGCCCTCCGTGTTCCGCACCTGGATGCAGGAGGCTGTATGTTCCGGTCGTGGTTCCAACAGCGCCCCCCCCCGTCAGAATGACGCCGGGAGCCGGACCCCGCCCCGCTCCCCCGCCGGGAGGGCCGCCCCGCCCGGTGTGCGAACCCGCCTCGACCTGACCGCCCTCGAAGACCGGACCGTCCCGGTCGCGTCCGTGTCGATCACCGCCCTCGACAGTGCCGCCAGCGAGTGGGACGCCGACCCCGGCACCTTCCGGTTCAGCCGGACCGGGAGCACGGCCGCCGCGCTGACCATCAACGTCCAGAAGCTGACCGGCGGCGGGCCGTCCGGGGAGGCGGCCACCGAGGGCACGGACTTCTCCTACAGCCCGTCCGTGGGGACCACGGTCGTCATCCCGGTTGGGGCGTCGTACAAGGACGTGACCCTCACCCCGGTGGACGACACGGTTCCGGAGGTGGCCGAATCGGCCGGGGTGCAAATCCTGTCCGGGTCGGGGTACACCATCAGCGGGTCGTCGAGCGCCTGGGTGACGATCGGCGACAACGACGCCCAGCTCACCTTCTCCAGCCTCGGCGGGTACAAGGGGGCGATCGGGTACACCGTCCCGTGGGACTCGGTGGACGCCTCCCAGTCGTCCCAGTCGATCGCCCTGACGGACTTCAAGCTGAACGTGGCCGGGAAGGTACTGCCGGGGTCGGGGGAGACGGTCACAACCAGCCCGACGATCCAGTTCGCCTACGGGGTATTTACCGGGGTCACGTTCGGGTACAACACGTCGGCGGTCGCGAGCTTCCCGTTCAACTCGGTGTCGATGAGCGGCCTGACGGTCAGCGCCGTCATGCGGGTCGGCGGCCAGAACGTGACCGCGACGGCCACGGTGACCCAGCCCATGGCCCTGTTCGACTTCAGTTCCTTTACCACCGGCGTCGGCTACCGACTGGAAGTCCGGGTTAAAGATGCCGGCGGCAACGTGATCGACGAGGCTACTGTCACGATCGCGGCCGGAGCCACCAAGCAAGATGTCGTGACCACCATCGCGGCCGCCTTGGACGGCGACCAGGTCGAGGTCGTTGCGATGGCCAACGCCCGCCTCCTCATCCGAAGTAAGAAGACCCCGATCGACTTAATCGCCATCCGAGCGCTGAACCTCGGCGACGACTCCGTCAATCAGAATATCAAGAATCTGTATTACGTAGGCAAGCATGGAATGAGAAGCATTTTGTACAATGGTGAGGACGTTCCGCCCAAACCCGCCGACTAAGCGAGGTGCCACATGCTCCGCGTCCCGGATCTCCTCCTCGCGACCGTGGCCCAGCTCGCCCCGGTGGCCCAGTTCGACTGCTCGGTCCTGCCCGCGGCCGGGACGTACCCGTTCGAGTGCTACGAGTTCCGGCTGGTGCTGACGTTCGCTTCGGGGACCACGACGGAGGGCGACGGCCCGTACACGCTCGCCGCCGGTACCACACCGCTGGACGCTGCCGAATTCCTGCACGCGGCCCTGTCGGGCGGGAAGTGGGTGAGCCGCCAAGTGGGTCTGTCGGTGTTCGTGTACGGGTACGACGGGTCGCCGGTGACGAAGGCGGTAGCCGACGGTGACGGCCCGAAGCCGGAGGTCCGGTGGTGGCCGGCCATCCGGCGGAAGAAGTAGGGCGGCCGGGCGACGCCTCGAAACGCCAGCGGCCCGGGGCCACCAGCCCCGGGCCGCTCCCCGCGAGGAGTCCCATGCTCCACATCCCGCTCGGCTTGGTCTTGGCCGCGGTCCCGACGACCGCGGTGCCCGAGATCGATTCCACCAACCACCCCCCGGCCGGCCAGCTCCTGTCGGCCTACAAGGTGCTGATGACCATCGAATTCGCGTCCGGGGAGGTGGAAGCCATCCCCATCGCGTTCGCCTCCTCCGAGGGGGCGGACGATGCCGCCGACGCATTCTTCCGGGTCGCCCGCGGTGACGAGTGGGTCTCCTGGCGGAAAGGGCTGAAGGTGTACATCGCTGCGGGCGGCGGGTCGCCGGTCACGAAGCTGACGATCGAGTCCACCGGTCCACAGCCGGTCGACCGCTGGTGGCCGATGGCCCGGCGGAAGAAGTAGCCAGTGTTGTCCCGAAACGCCAGCGGCCCGGGGCGTTCGGCCCCGGGCCGCTGACGTTTCGAGGCGTCGCCCGGCTCAGCCGCCGGGGGTGACGTTGACCGGCCAGCGGCGGAGGTTGCCGCCGGACCCGCCGGCGTACACCACCCCGCCGTCCGGGCCGAACGCCACCGCCCACACCGCCTCCGGCGGCCCGCCCAGGCACGACAGCTCGGCCCCGGTCTCCGAATCCCACAGCCGGACCGTCCCGTCCGCCCCGCCGGTCGCCCACAGCCCGCCGTCGGCCGACGCCGCCACGCACGTCACCGGGCCGTCGTGCCCGTCCAGCGGGGCCAGCTCGCCGTCCTTCTGGCGGACCGCCACCCCGGTCCGGCCGGCCACCGCCACCCGCTTCCGCCCGGTCGCCAGGGCGGCCACCGGCCCGACCCCGGCCGGGAACGCCCCCTTCTCCCGCCCGGCCGCCACGTCCCACTGCCGGACGATCCCGTCCTCGCCGCCGGACAGGAGCGAGTTCCCGCTCCGGGAGAAGGCGACCGCGTTGACCGCCCCGCGGTGCCCCTTCAGGGCCAGCGGCTTCGGCCCGTCGGCCTCCAGCGCCCACACCCAGACGCTCCCGTCCGCCGCCCCGGCCGCCACCCGCCTCCCGTCGGCCGCCACCGCCACGCACCGGTAGTTGTCCGTCGCCCCCTTCAGCCGGCCGTGTTCCGCCCCGCGGCCCACGTCCCAGATCTGCACCCGCATGTCGGCCACCGACAGCCGGGTGGCGCACGACGCCACCCACCGCCCGCCCGGGGCCAGGGCCAACTGGGCGACCGGCCCCACGTCCCCGGTGAACGCCCGCACCTCCTTCATCCGGACCGGGTTCCAGACCCGGATGCGGCCGTCCAGCCCGCCGGAGAGGACGTGCTTGCCGTCCGGGGTGACGGCCAGCCCGTGGAACCCGCCGTCGTGGGCCTTGACCACCCCGACCCCGAGCGGGGTGTGGGTGGTGGACGACGGCCCGGACCCGACCGTCGGGTCCGTCCCCGACCCCGGCCGGGGGCCGGCGTCCGGGGGCGGGGCGGGCCCGCCGGCCGGGGCCGCCGGGACGCCCCGGAGCACCCGGTCGAGGGCGTCGATCAGCTCGGCCGGGGTCTGGTAGCGTTCGACCGGGCTGCGGGCCATCAGCCGCCGGACGAGCCCGTCCAGGGCCGGCCCGACCTCCGGCCGCTTGGCCATCGGGGCCGGCGGCGGGGCGGTCAGTTGCTTGCGGAGCTTCTGGACGACGGTGGTGCCGGGGAAGGGGATTTCGCCGGTCAGCAGGTAGTACAGGGACGCCCCGAGGGAGTACAGGTCGGCCCGGATGTCGGCCCGGCGGCTGTCCTCGGCCTGCTCCGGGGCGACGTAGTCCGGGGTGCCGAGGAAGATGCCGTCCCGGGTCAGCTCGCCGGGCTCGGGCGGGGCGTCCCCGTCGGCCACCACCCGGGCCAGGCCCATGTCGAGGATTTTGACCCGCGGCCGGCGGACCCCGGCCCCGGCGGCCGGGTCGAGCGGGCTGGGGGTGACCATCAGGTTGGCCGGCTTGATGTCCCGGTGGACCAGCCCCTCCTCGTAGGCGTGTTGGAGCCCGTGGG
>JAIEQN010000484.1 GCA_019747685.1 Gemmataceae bacterium | reverse complement strand
CGGACAGGTCCGTCGGATACCGCTTCCTGCTCATGCCCGACAGGCTACGCCGCCAGGCTTATTAGACAAGCTCTTAGGCGAACAGAACACCTCATGCGATACGGTGATGCCGGGAGTAGCGGGACTGGTCAGGAAAGGTGGGAGAAGACGCTGCGTGGAGGGTCGACTCCAACGCCGGACGCATTTGGGGCGACAATCCCGTCGAACCGTTAACCCGGCTCGGGGCAGGCTTGCGGCACAGCGGTGTCACGTCCATCGGACAAAGTTTTCCCGGCTACTGACCTGGCGCCCTCCCCACCAACGCGCTTTGATCGAGGGAGGAGGTGCCCCATGTCCGCCTGCGTGTGCTGCCTGACCCGGAACGTCCGCGACAAGAAGAATTGCGGCTGTCGGCCCCCGACCTGCCGCCGGCACGCCCCCCTATGCCGGGAGCACTATGACTGCGGGCCGCCGGACGAGGAGCCTGACGCCCTCGACCTGCTCGAAGACCCGAGCGGGCCGTTCGGGGATTTGCCTTCGCTGCCCCGGCCGGTGTAACCTCGGCCCATGACCGAGCCGTTTATTGACCCAGTCCCCGCACGCTCGCTGGCCCTGTGCCGGCGGGCGGAAATCCTCATCGAGAAGATGGAGCGAGTCGAGTCGAACGACGGAGCCGTTTTGTTCCAGACGGCCGAGGAGCGGGGCTGGGTCCACGCGATCCGGTTCTTCGCCCTGAAGGGCACCTTGGCCCCGGAGGGGTTGACCGACGCCGAAGAGACGCTGGTCGAAACCGATAAGTGGGTCGACGAGCACCTCGCCGACCAGGAGGACATCCACTGGCCGCCGCTCCCCCCGAAACCGGGGGTCGAATGACGGCGCCGAACCTCCACCAACTCACCCTCACCGCCCGGGCCGACCAACTGCTCGCCAAGCTCGACCACGTCACCCCGCATGACGGCGAGGGCGTGGCCGCCGTCGCCCGGGAGCGGGGGTGGGTGGAGGCCGCCCGGCATTTCGCCGCCCGGGGGCTCCTCACACCGGCCGGGGTGAGGGAGGCCGGCAAACTCCTCGCCGCCACCGCCGACTGGATCGCCGAGCAGGACGCCGACCTCGACCCGCCGGTGCTACCCCCGGCCCCCGACATCGACCGCGGCCCGTTCGAGAACCACGCGGAACCCGTGGTGTCGTTCCAGGCCCAGTTCATGGCCAACGCCTGGTACAAACTCTCCCCCCAACCCGACGGCACCGTGGGGGCGAGGTATGGGGCTTGGTGCCAAGGAGTCGGGACGCTCCGGCACGACGAGTGGACCGTCCACGAGGACCGGGAGGCGGCCGTCCGGCACTTCGTCGCCGACGTCCGGGGGCTGTTGCTATCCGGGAGGAAGCTCGAACCGGTGCAGGAGAAAGCCCGGGACGAGTTGTTAACCACCGTGGAGGCGCTGCTCCTCCCGCACCCGGGAGGGCACCGCCGATGACCTCGCCCACGACCGGCCCATCCCGCCGAACCCCAACCGCCGGTGATGGCCGCGACCCGCTGTCCGACCTCAAGCCCCCGGCCCAACCCAAGCCGGCCGCACAGAAAGCCCGGTGCCGGGCGAAAACCCCGGCCCCGGAACCGACACCGGAAGTCGCCCTCCCCGCGCTCGGCGGGATCGACCCGGCCAAGGCTCACGCCCTGCTCGGGACACTGCTCCCGCCGTACAACCCGCCCCCGCCGCCGGCCCCGCGGCTCGGGTTGGTCACGTTCTGGGATCCGGGGTTGAGCATTACCATCCTCCGGGCCAGATCCCCCGTCCCGTTCTGTAACGCCGACTGGGCCGTCAAGCTGCACTTCGCCCAGCTCCCGATGGGCGAGGGGTGGCGGCAGCTCCGGCTGCTTCCCCCGGGCAAGGAGTACGACCGCCAGATCGACGCGATGGCCAAAAACGAGGAAACCGCCCACGCCCGCGTCGTGGTGGCATACCTGGCGCTGGCCTACACCTCGACCGGGACGTGGCCCGACCTCCCCCGCGTGCGGTGCCGGGACGTGCTCCCGTCCGGGCGGCGGGTGGTGGTCGGGTGCTTCCCCGGCTTCGGGATCGAGCTGACGAGCGTGGCGGACGACTGGATAACCCCCGGGCTGGCGGTCGCCGCCGTCCCGCCGGAGGCCCAGCGGGCACCCCGCCGGCGCCGCTGAGGCAGCCCGATTTATCTGTCAATCTGTGCGGTAACCCGGGGGTTGTCCGGCAGTTCCATGTACTGTTTCTGCCGTGAACCGTGACCGGCTGCCTCGCCGCCGACCACCCGGCCGTGCGAAGACTGTCGCGGGCAAGGTGGTCACGCTGGCCGTCGGGCACCCGACCACGTTCGCGGACGCCGACCGGGCGCGGCATAAGGTCCGGCGGCACGAGACCGACGGCTCGGACTGCAAGCAGGACTACTGCACGAAGGCGAAGGGGGAGTTATCTCGGGCGTTGTACCGACCGTGACCGCCGTGGTGAGGAATCGGTGCGCCAGCCCGTCCGGTCAGGCCGGGTAGCGGCCCAGGAAGTCGCGAATGCCGCGGAGGTACAGCTCCACCTGGGCCTTATCGTAGGCCGAAAAGTCGCCGTGAGCCGCCTTGTTCCGCAGGTCCAACCAGGCCGTCACGCCTTTCTGGTCGAGTTTCGTGTAGACACCCCCCTTTACCAAGTCGTCGTTCATCGCGCTCGCCTTCTTGGGGTGGCCGTTGACGTCCGCAGCAACCCCGTTCTTCACGCACAGATTTCGGAGGCTACCCTCCCGCACGCTGCCGCCGATCACCGCGGCCGCGTCCTTGTACCCCTCCCCGATCAGGTAGTCGGCCATCTCCAAGAAGTCGGCGAAGAGGTCGGCGTGCACCAGCTCTTGGACCGTCAGGAGATACCCTGTCGCGTAGGCGTTCCGCAGGGCCTTTAGAATCCCGTATAGGCTCCCTTGCTGGGTGTGCAGGTTGCCCATGCCGTGTTCTGTGGTGACGAGTTCCGCCTTCTGGCGGTACGCACTGCCGGGCGGGGCGAACCGCTGGACCGCGTCGGTGAGCATGGTCACCAACTCGGCGAGGTCGGCGTCCTTGAGGTCGCTCAGGTCGTCGTGTTTGGAGCGCTTCCGGGCCTCAGCCCAAAACCCCAAGGTCGCGTCGATCTGGTTCAGTGCGGCCGTCGAGTCGAGCGGCATGCGTCTCCCTCCCGATTACCGAGCCACCTACCAAACCACCGCGTCACTGTACCCACGACGGGCTCGGATTCGACCTCCACCCGTCACCGGAGTCGGGCCACCCAACCCCCAGCTCACTCGTTCGGCATGCGGAACCTGACCCCACTTTCGGCCGCGACATCCCGCAAGAACTCGCCGAACTTGCCGGGCTCCCGCTCGCCGGCCTTGACCCGGCGGCGGTAGTCGCGGTGCAGCCGGCAGACGAGCGGGTTGCGGCGGTGGATCACCCGGTCCCCGAGGTCGTACCGCTTCGCCTCCGGGGTCAGCCGGACGCACCGGAGATCGAGCCGGGTCCGGACATCGCGCTCGAACATCCGGAGCAGCACCCCATCGTTACGGAGGTCACCGCTCGCCGGCTCGTACCGAATCGCGCACGCCCGCTCGGCATTCCGAAACTTGGCGGCCCGGCGGGCCAGCCGCTCGACCCTCGCGGCGGGCAGGATGCCGTTATGGTACAGGCAGTCGCCGGCGTTCACGGCCTGGAGCAGGTTGAGCCCCTCCACGTCCGCCTCGGCCGTGACCTCCACCCGCCGGGAGGCCAGCCGCCGCCCGCCGACCGTGTACACGTCCCGGTCGAAGAACAGGAGTTGGTGCCACGGGCCGATCGGAACAAACAGCTGCAACCCCTTGGCCGTGATCCCGGTGTTCGACCCGACCCGCTTCCGCGGCTCTAGGAACTGGTTGTACAGCACCGCGGGGTGGTCCGAGAGGACGAACGGCACCCGGGTGCGGTTGCAGAGGACCTTGACGGCCAGGTCGAGCGCGAGGTCGAGACACTCGGCGACCGGATGGAGGGCGTGGAGCGGGGACCGCTCGGCCACGACCCGCACGGCGTCCAGGTGCGGCGCGACCTGCGGCACCGTGCGCAGGACCTGAGGTTCCCCAAGGTTCGTGGACACGAAGTTAACGGTGTAGACTCCGGGGGAGGAGTTCACCGATGGCACGACCGCGGGCCACGTACACCGCCGAGTTCAAGCTCTCGGCCGTGAAGATGATCACCGACCAGAAGCTCGCCGTCGCCGAGGTCGCCCGCCGGCTCGACGTCGGGGAGAACCTCCTGCGGCAGTGGAAGAAGGCGTTCCTCGACCGCGGGGATGCGGCGTTCCCCGGGCACGGGAGCCCGGCCCCGGCCGACGACGAGGTCGGCCGCCTGCGGGCCGAGGTGACCCGCCTCAAGGCCGAGCGGGACCTGCTAAAAAAAGCCGCCGCCTACTTCGCCAGCCCCCCGACCTGACGTTCCGGTTCATCGCCGCGAACGCCGGCGAGTGGCCGGTCCGGTGGATGTGCGCGGCCCTGGACGTGTCGGCGTCCGGGTACTACGCCTGGGCGTCCCGGCCCGACAGCCCGGCCGAGCAGCGGCGGCAGGGGCTGGCGGACGCGATCGCGGCGGTCCACGCCGACATCCGGGGTCGGTACGGCAGCCCGCGGATGGCGGCCGAGCTGAACGCCCGCGGGCACCCCTGCTCGGAGAACACGGTGGCCAAGCTGATGCGGGCGCACGGGGTCCGGGCGGCGGCCCCGAGGCGGTTCGTCGGCACGACCGACTCGCGGCACCGCCTGCCGGTGGCCGAGAACCTGCTGGCCCGCGACTTCGGCCCGGCCGGGCCGAACGAGGCATGGTCCGCGGACATCACGTACATCCCGACCCGGGACGGGTGGCTGTACCTGGCCGTGGTCGAGGACCTGTTCTCCCGCCGGATCGTCGGGTGGTCGATGGCCGCGGCGATGGAGAGCCGGCTGGTCGTCGACGCCCTGGAGATGGCCGTGGTGAGCCGCCGCCCGGGTGCGGGGTTGGTGGCCCACTCGGACCGCGGGAGCCAGTACGCCAGCGACCACTACCAGCGGGTGCTGGCGGCGGCCGGGGCGGTGTGCAGCATGAGCCGGGTGGCCCAGTGCTGGGACAACGCCCCGGTCGAGAGCTTCTTCGGCACGCTGAAGCGGGAACTCGGGGTCGAGGTGTTCGCCGACCGGGGCCAGGCCCGGGCCGCGATCTTCGAGTACCTGGAGGTGTTCTACAACCGCGCTCGACGGCACTCGTCCCTGGGGTACGTCTCCCCCGACGAGTTCGAGCGAGCGCACAACCAGGCCCACCGTTAACTCCGCGCCCACTTTCCGTGGGGAAGGTCAACCTGCTCGGCAAAGCGGGACGCGAACTCGGACGTGGCGTCCGCCGCGACCCGCGTGCGGAACGCCTGGAGGACGGCGAACGTTAGGAGCAGGTGGTGGCCGGACGACCGCGGGTCGGGCAGGGTGCCGTCCCGGACCGCGGCGTCGATCAAAGTCTTGGCCGCCCCCTCCATCCGGGCGAAGTCGTCTTCCACCTTCGCAACGCCGTAGAAATGGTTCTCGTGGGCCTGGTCTTTGACGGACGTGCGGGGGAGGTGGCGGGCGTCCGACAGTCGGTACACGGCGATCGACCGGTCGGCCCCGGCGAGGTGGAAGTTCCGCAGGAGGAACTGAGGGACGAAGTGCTGCTTCTTGCCGGCCATTAATGCTGTCCGGTGAGAATGCGGTCGAAACACCCCATGATACAAGTGACCCGTCACGGGGGGTCGGTGGTTCGCGGCCACACCGTCGTTAAGCCGCTGCGCCGTGCGGAGGTGAGCCAAGACCCGTGTACATGCTGTACCGTCTCGATGGCTGGCGCGACAGGTTAGGGTCTGTCTCGTAAATCGGGTCCGGGTACAACGGGCGGTGAGGACGCCCGCCTCGCCGGAGGACCCGGACCGT
>JAIEQN010000304.1 GCA_019747685.1 Gemmataceae bacterium | reverse complement strand
CCGGGCGGTGGGTGCCGTAGGTCGGCAGGCCCGCGGCCGGGGGCGTAGCCGCCCGGCCGGCCCGTGAGATACACTGGACGAACCCACCGACCCCGCCGGGCTAACCCGGCGGGGTCGGTGCGCGTTCGGGGGGCGGAAGGGCGTCCGTCATGGGGGCGAGGCCGACCGCCGCGGTGCCGCTAGGCGAGGTGCTGGACGGGGTTTCCCACGCCCGGTCGCAGGGGGACGGCGGCGGGGTCGAGTGGTCGGCCGCCGAGTGGGAGCGGGTGTGGGCGGCCCTCACCGGCCCGCAACAGCGGGTCGTCTACCTGGTCGCCGTGGTCGGCCGCAGCCCGGCCGAGGCCGCGAGGGAGCTGGGGATGTCGCGGGGGTCGGCCGCCGGTCTGTGGCGGCGGGCGATCGGCCGCATCCGGGACGTGCTGCCGGCCGACCGTTGGCCCCGGCCGGCGGGCGGGTCAGGCGGCCGGGGACAGGCACTCCGGCCCGTCGTTCTTCGGGGAGTTGACCGCGGCCCGGGCCTCGGCCGCCGGCGGGGTGTACAGGCCCAGACTCTGGAACAGCCGGGCGGTCAGCGACCGCCGCAGCCACGCCAGGGGGTTCAGCCAGGACATGCCGGTATGTAGCCAGGGCGGCCGGGCGGGTATGCTGTAGAGGTTCCAGTCCGCGTCACAGAGGCCTCGCCCGTGGGCCGAAAGCCCGGTCCCCGCAAGTCAGAGGTGAACCGGCACGGGTTGTCTCGGGACATCCCCGCCGATCGCGCGCTTCGGGTTCGGCGGGAGTGCGGGTTCGGGTGCGTCCTCTGCGGCAAGAGCGTGGTGCACTACGATCACTTCAATCCGGAATTCAAGGACGCGACTGACCACGACCCGGCCGGCATCGCGCTGCTTTGCGGCGGTTGCCATGACGAGAAAAGCCGGAAATACCTTTCCACGGCAACGATCGCGGGGGCACGCCTGAACCCTCTGTGCAAGCGAACTGGGTTCTCCTGGAAGAAGCTCGGCCTCCAGGGGGAGCCCATTGTTGACCTCGGCGGGGCGCAGTTCCGCCGGAGCCCGATCCAGATCGCCGGCCGCCGGCTGCTCGAGGTCAAGCCGGGGGAGGAGCCTGGGGTGCCGTTCCGGCTCTCCGCCTTGTTCACCAACGCGGTCGGGCATGAGGTACTGCGGATCGAGGACAACATCTGGAAGGCGTCGACCGGGAGCTGGGACGTGGCCTGCGAGGGCGGCCGGATCAGCATCAGGTCGGGGCTCTCGGATTACTGCCTCATCCTCCGGGCCATGCCGCCGGAGGGCGTGAAGGTCGAGCGCCTGGACATGCGGCTCGGGGACTACCACGTGCAGTGCCCCGACGAGGAAACGTTCCTGCTCCTCCATCAGGGGCGGGTCATTATCGACGCCCGTTACGGGGTGTTTGACGGAGTGGAACTGATCTTCGATTAGGGCCGGCGGGCTGGGGCGGCGTCGAGGGCGTCCCGGAGCTGCCGGTAGTCGAGGAACCCGCGGTCGCCCGTGACCAGGACCCAGAACATACCGGTGAGTGTGGCCCGGCCGGCCCGGGCCAAGTCGGTAGCCGGCCGGGTGATAGATCACTCAGCAGCGTCTACCCGGGCCATCGGCACCGACCCTTTGGGCGGCTGGCTGGTGAACGTGTGCATGGTATCTGGAACGACCACGGCCTCTTTACCCGTCGTCGGGCAGGTGTACCGGAACCGAGCCTGGGCGTTGACTAGGGAAGACTGGGCACCGGTGTCAACAACGTGGAAGTCGTGCTGGCCGACGCACGAGCGGCACGGGAGGGCATGGAAGAATGGGTACTCCGGCATGGGCAATCTCCGTGAGGGTGGGAAGCAAGCCGACCAAAGGTTGCCAGAATACCCGTGCGGTACGCAGCCGTCAAATTGCCCTACGACTAGCCGGCCGGGGGTAGGGGGGTCGGAAACTTTCGCCGGCGGTCCGGTCTGACCCACTCGCCTCCCGAGCGCGCGAGTCCGGTGTGATCAATTGTTTTCCGCCGGCGGCCCGGCGTCGGTCGGCCATCGGGGCGGGCCTCTGAACCTCGGCGGCCGGCGGCTACATACCTTCAATCGCCGTCGGCCAGGCTGACGCCCTGGTGAACCGCCCTACCAACGCGATTCCCGCCCGCTCGTAACCGCTGCGGGTGGGCTGCGCGAGGGCCGGGCGACCATCGACGGAGACGGGGCCACCGCACACCGGCGGCGGTAGAAGGTCACACCCGACTCCGGCCGAGCCACTGGAGCCATGCCACGATGGAACCGATCCGCCGCAGCCTGCCCGACGACATCACCTCCGGCGGGGGGCGGTTGCTCCGGGGGTTCATCCCGTACAACGCGCCGACCCGGATCACCGAGCGGGGTCGGACGTACACCGAGGTGATCCGCCGCGGGGCGTTCGCCGGTGCCCTGAAGGGCGGCCGGGACGTGCTCAGCACCTTCAACCACGACATCAGCCGGCTGCTCGGCCGGACCGCGAGCGGCACCCTCCGGCTGTCCGACTCGGCCGAGGGGTTGCGGTACGAGGTGGACCTGCCCGCCTCCGCCGCCGACGTGCGGGAGCTGCTCGCCCGGGGGGACCTCCGCGGGTCGAGCTTTACCGCCCTCGTTCTGCCGGGCGGGGAGCGGTGGACCCGCGACCTGCGGGAGGTGGTCGGGCTGGAGCTGGTCGAACTCGGCCCGGTCGTGTCCCCCGCCTACCCTACGTCGGGGGCCGACCTCCGGTCCGCCCGCCGGCCCGGGCGGCTCGGGCACCATCTCGCCGCCGCCCTGCTCCGGCTGATGGAGCGGACCTGACCGCCACCGGCCGCGCACCCCCGGCGACGCCCCATGCCGAGCCGACCACCGACGGACGTGCCCCCGCTGGTCGAGCTGCCCGACCCCCTCGACCTGCTCCGGCGGGAGGGGTGGCCGGCGGCCGAGCGGGCGTGGGCCGAGTACGCCGCCGGGCGGATCGGGTACGGCCGGGCCCTGGCCGAGGTGCTGGTCCAATCACACCGGGACTGGTCCGACTTCTGGGCCGCCCTCCGGGAGACCGCCCCGCACGTCGCGGCCCGGCTCGCCGGGCGGCTCGGCGGGGGGTCGGGGCCGTCCGACACGCCCCCGCTCGCCATGCCGGGGCGGGGCTGACACCCGCTACCAACGCACGCGGCCCGGGCGTCCCCGGGCCGCTTCGCTTCACAAGGGCACCCCGCGAGCGAGGAGGCCGCCCGGCGTGCCGGGGAAGTGCCGCCCGCCTCCGCGGGTCGGCTGCCTCGGCCCCTTGGCCCCCGGCCGCGTCGCCCCCGCCACCTCGACCCGCACCCCGGGGTTCTCCCGCCGCGGGTGGGCGGCCGCGATCCACACCGCCCGGGCGATCGCCACGTCGACGCTCCGGACGCCGAGGTCCGCGAACAGCCCCGCCAGGAAGGTGAGGGCCTCGTCCCCCGACTGCATCGACCGGACCACCTGGCGGATGAGCGAGCCGATGGCGTCCTCAGGGCTGAGCCGGTCGGCCACCGCCTGCCGGTCGTGCCGGCCCCCCACGAACGCGGCCGAGAACCGCGTCCGGGTGGTCGGGGGGTCCGCCGGGGGCCGGGACAGGCGGTAACGCTTCACCACGATCGTGCCGGCCGGGTTCATCGGTGTCGCTCCTGGTGATAGTGTCGGTCCGGCCGGCGGCTTGCCTACCCGATCTGGGCGGCGACCCTCGAAGCGAGCGTGAGGTCCACCTCGGCGTACACCTGGGTGACATCGGCGTTGGCGTGCCCGAGGATCACCTGCACCGCGTCCAGCCCGTACCCCCGCCTTCGGACCTCAGTGGCCAGCGAGTGGCGGAGCTGGTGCGGGTGCCAGGAATGCCGCCGCGTATGTGCCGCCAGCTCTTGCTTCTGTTCCGGGGTGAGCCTGGCCTCGTGCTGCGTGTGGGTCTCGGTGGGCAGCTTGGCCAGCGGAGCTGGCGGCGGGAACGCCCGCTCGCAGGCCCGGGCGATGGCCCGGGTGTAGGCGTCCCGGGTGAACCGTCTCCCCGGCGCCCGCTGCGGCCGCCGCTTCCGCTTCGTCCGATTCCGCCGGCGGTGGGACGGCCACAGGGGCGTCACGCGGGCGGCCGACCGCTGTGCCCGCAGCTCGGCCATCGCGGCGGCCGGGGAGAAGAGGAAGGCCGAGGGGCCCGAGGTGAGGAACGGCCGAAGGACCTCCTGGCCTCGCGGCCCGATCGGGACGACGCGCGACCGGCCGAGGTGGGCCGTCTTGTGGGCCGGCGGCCGGTAGTGCCAGACCGGCCGCCCCGTCTCCGGGTCGACGTAGCTCGTGTCGAGGTCCTGGCCGCGGAGCCGCACCACCTCGCCGGGCCGCATCCCCGTCGCCCGCTGCAGCTCCACCATCGCCCGGACGTGCCGGCCAAGGTGGGGGAGCGTCGCCTCCACCACCGCGTCCGCCACCGGCCGGACCGGCTCGGTCTCGGTCGCCTTGCTCCGGCCGCACCGCAGGCCCTGGACGAGCAACAGGCCCGCCGCGACCGGCGCGGAGACGAGCTTGTCGATCGCCGCCCACCGGAAGCACCGCTTGGTGATCGTCAGGCGGCGGTTGATCTGGCTCCGCTTCAGCCGCTGCTCGGCCCACGACTGGAGCGCGTCCCGGAGGTGCGCCGGCTCGAACTTGTCGGCGAGCTTCTGCGGGTAGAGGGCGATGAGGGCCTTCGCCGTGGTCGCGATGTGGCTGACGGTGGACGATACCTTCCCGTCGGGCGTCCCGTAGTAGCCGCGGGCGTAGGCGAGGTAGGCGGTGAAGACCGACGCGAGCGTCTCGACCCTCTTTGGTGGCCGGCCCGTGGCCGACGCCCGCACCTCCGCCCGGAGCTGCTCGAACGCCGCCCGGGACTCGGCGGTGTCGTAGCCGCCCGGGAAGGTCCGCCTTCGGACCGTGCCCTCCCGGTCCTTCCAGATGGCGAAGGCGCGGTCCTGCCCGGGGTCGCGGCGGTAGGAGGGGGACAGCAGGCCGATCTTCTTCCGGCGATTCTTAGCCATCGCTCCACATCTCCTGGATGGCGAAGCCGTCACCGACCCCGTGTTGAAGGTGCAACAGGTCGCGGGCTCACCGCCGGCCATTGTCAGTGGCGGTAGCCACTGAGTCAATAGCCACAGAGGCAATAGACACGGATGGCTACGGACACCCGCGGCCGCTAAGGTCGGGGGAGGGGACGAACCACCGGGAGATCACCAGATGACCTTCGCCGAGAAGCTCCGCGAGCTGCGGGACGCCGCCGGCCTGAGTGAGGCGAAGCTCGCCAAGGCTTCCGGCCTCAACCCCGCGACGCTGCACGATTACGCGATGGGCCGGCGGACGGTCCCGGGCTTCACCACGGTGGTGAAGCTGGCGAGGGCGTTGGGGGTATCGTGCGAGGCGTTCGCGGTCTGCTCCGACCTGAGTGGTCAAGGCAAGGACTCTCCGGCTCCGGACCGGGGGGAGAAGAAGCCGGTCCCCGGGAAGCCCCGGCGCCGCGGATCGGGCGCGAGCGGGAGTTGATCGCACGGTCTAGGTGGCGGCGTTGATCGGGCGAGTTGGCCAGTAGGTTGGCGGCGCGACCGAGTAGGTGGCACCGGTCGCACCGCCCGTCAGCAGTAGCTCACTTCCCGCCGTCAGCCGTACTTCTTGTGGCACTCGGCGGACGACAGCTTCGGGGCCTTGATCCGCCCGCCGGAGAGCTTCTCCCCGTCCGGGTCGAGGTACAGCCGGCCGCTGGCGTCGCCGAGGGCGTCGTCGTACCCGATGACGTGGACGTTGAAGATGTAGGCCGCGTCGGAAGCGGCTCTAAACCAGTGGACGTTGTCGCGGTGATCTGAAATGGTGGAGAGGTCGCCGGGGCCGAACTCCCGGTCGATGGTCGGCCGGATGACGTAGTGGTCCTTGTGGGTCTCGAC
>JAIEQN010000075.1 GCA_019747685.1 Gemmataceae bacterium | reverse complement strand
TACGGGTTTTCGCCGCCCGCGGCCGGCCTCAGTACCGCTCGCCCGGCCAGTCCGCCCACTCGGGCGGCGGGGGCGGCTTGGCCGGCCCGCCCGGGGCCAGCGCCCGGACCCGCTCCTCGACCACCCGGACCACCCGGACCCACCCCCGGTGGGTGTCCGGCACGTCGGCGAACGTCACCGCCGGGCCGACCCGGATGGTGATCCGCCGGGGCCGCGGGAACCGGGTCCCGGCCGGCATCGCGTCGAACGTCCCGCTGATGTGGCACGGGACGACCGGCACCGTGGTCCCGGCCACCAGCATCCCGACCCCGGGCTTGAACGGCAGGAGGTTCCCGTCCCGGGTCCGCCCCCCCTCCGGGAACAGGATGAACCCGCACGGGGTGTTGACCAGCTTCTCCCGCAGCTCCAGGAGGGCCTTCGGGGTCCGCTTCTTCCGCCACACCGGCAGGGCGTTGATGAACCCGGCGGCGAACGCCGTGGCGAACGCCCGTTCGAAGAACACGTCCCCGGCGGCCAGGGCGAACACCCGGTCGCGGACGGCGAACCGCAGCGGGGCGGCCAGGGCCAGGGCGTCCAGGTGGCTGCCGTGGTTCGAGCACAGGACGAACGGCAACTCGGCCGGCAGGTGCTCCCGGCCGATCACCCGCAGCCGGTGCCAGACGGCGAAGTACGTCCGGGCCAGGACCGCCCAGGCGGTGTGGACCGCCCCGAGGAACGGACCGCTCTCCCGCCGGACGCTCGACAGCCGGGCCCACGGGTTGAGCCCGATGTCCCGCGCCGGCTTGAGGTCGAAGTCATCCATCGGGAAGTTTCGAGTTTCGAGTTCAAAGTCTCAAGTTCGGACATGGTAGGGCGTTCGCCAAGTGTCCGGCGGAACACGGCGTCCGAACTCGAAACTTCAAACTCGAAACTCGAAACTCACCCGGAGGTGAACACCCGGGTCGGCTGGGCGGCCCCGGCCCCGGCGAAGAAGTGGATGACGTGGAAGGCGACCGGGGCGACCAGGATCAGGCTGTCGAACCGGTCGAGCAGCCCGCCGTGGCCGGGGATCAGGGGGTCCAGGTGGCCGACCCCGGCGTCCGCCTTGATGGCCGCCAGCATCAGGTCCCCGAGCTGGGCGGCGACCGCGATCAACAGGCCGAACCCGGCCAGCCGGCCGGGGTCGTGCAGCCCGGTCCCGTCGAACACCCACCACCCGGCGGCCATCACGAACCCGACCACCACGACCGCCCCGCCGACGGCCCCGGAGACGGTCCGCTCGGGGTTGGTGTGGGGGCTCAGCTTCGGCCCCCCGACCGCCTTGCCGACCGCGTACCGGGCCACGTCCCAGAACCCGACGGCGATCAGCACCAGGGCCAGCCGGGGCCGGTAGCCGGCGTCGGCGGCCAGGAAGCTGAGGTGGCCCAGGCAACTGCCGAACAGCCCGAACGCCACCGTCCCCAGGGCCACCCGCTGGAGGTAGCCCTTGGGCCGGTCCTGGGCGGCGGCGAACCCGGCCACCCCGGCGATGGTCAGCGGGAAGGTGGCGGCGAACAGCCCGTACCAGTTGTCGAGTGCCGCGAACTGGGCGGCCGCGATCCCCCCGACCACCAGGTAGCAGATCAGCTTCTCCCGGAACAGCCCGGTGACCCGGGCGAACTCCCGGAAGCAGAGCAGGCTCAGGACGGTCGCCCCGACGATCACCCACCCGGCCCCGAGCAGGACGGCGGCGGCCATCACCGGGACGACCACCAGCCACCCGGTGTACCGCCGCCAGGCGTCGGCCCGGAGGTCGGTCGGGAGGACCCGGCGGAACACCCGGAGGACGACCGGGGCGGCGGCCAGCGGGGCCAGGGCGACGGCCAGGAGGACGGCCGTGGCCGGCTGGTCGAACGCCCCGAGCGGGTTGACCAGGCGGTCGCGGGCGGCGGGGTTCACGCGGTCGCCGGGTTGGGGGTGGCGGTCGGTCCCCGGCATGATAGGGACCGGCCCGGCAACTGCCCCGCACAGGCCGGGAGGCCTGTGCCACCAAGACCTCTGGCGGCATAGGGATTCCTGGCTGTGCTGTGTATCTGGTGGCACAGGCCTCCCGGCCTGTGGGCCCGCCCGGCCCGGCACCCCGGTTGCACCGGGATGCGTCCGACCGGCCGGGCGGGCGTCCGTTCGTTTCGTACCGCCGCCGGCGCGAGACAGGGGAGGGCGGTCATGGCCGCGAAGCTGAAGAAGGTGAAGGACCAGGTGATCGTCATCACCGGGGCGTCGAGCGGCATCGGGCTGGCGACCGCCACCGAGGCGGCCAAGCGCGGGGCCAAGGTCGTCCTGTCGGCCCGCAGCGACCAGACGCTCGACGACGTGGTCAACCAGATCAAGGCGGCCGGCGGGGACGCGATCGCCGTCCACTGCGACGTGACGGACCGGAAACAGGTCGACGAGCTGGCCGCGGTCGCGGTGCAGAAGTACGGCCGGATCGACACCTGGGTGAACAACGCCGGGATGGGGCTGTGGGGCCGGCTGGACGAGACCCCGGAGGCCGACGCCCGGCGGCTGTTCGACATCAACTTCTGGGGGCTGGTGAACGGCTGCCTGGCCGCCCTGCCGCACCTGAAGAAGCAGGGCGGGGCCCTCGTCAACGTCGGCAGCGAGGTGTCCGACGCCTTCGCCCCGCTCCAGGGCATGTACGTCGCCACCAAGCACGCGGTCAAGGGGTACACCGACGGCCTGCGGGTGGAGATCGAGGAGGTCGACAAGGCCCCGGTCGCCGTCACCCTGATCCAGCCGGGGGCGACCGACACCCCGTTCCCCGAGCACGCCCGGAACGTCACGGACAAGGAGCCGAAGCTGCCCGACCCGCAGGACGAACCGAAGCACGCGGCCGAGGCCATCCTGGACGCGGCCGAGACCCCGACCCGGGAGAAGAAGGTCAGCACGTCGTCGCTCTTGAACGCCACCCTGGCCAAGGTGGCCGGCGGGGTGGCCGACCTGCTGGCCGGCGGGAAGACGAAGGACATGCACTACGACGAGCCGCCCCGGAACCCGGCCGGGACGCTCCACCAGCCGAGCGAGGCGGCCGGGACCGCCGGCCGGACCCACGGGGCCGGGGGGAAACAATCGTAGGGTGGGCCGCGCCGCCCTCCGGGCGGCGCGGCCCCACCACCCGCGGTGGGGCGGCGCGGTCTTCCGGGCGGCGCGGCCCACCCCGACCAGGGCTACCGGTTGGTCATCGGTTCGAGCCGCAGGTCGTACACGACCACCGAGGTCGGGGCCAGGGTGAACGCCGCCTCGCCGTCGGACACGAGTTCCGCCGGGGCCGGCGACCCGGCCCCCAGCCACCGGGGGTCGGCCGAGTCCAGCACCTTGTCCCACGTCCCCTTCGGCAGGGTCGGCCGGGCCGGGGCCGGCTCGCCCCCGAAGTTCAGCCCGATCAGCGTCTCGGCGTCCCCGTCCCACCGGTTGACCAGCAGCGCCCGGTGCTCGGCCAGCGGGGTCAGCCGCATCCGCTCCCGGTCCGGGAACCGCAGGGCCGGGGTTTCCCGCCGCAGCCGCAGCAGCTCGCGGTAGAACTCGACCAGGACCTTGTGCTTCCCCCCGGCCCGCAGCCCGTGGTCGAGCTTCGACCGGCGGAACGTCTCCTCCGCCTGCGGGTCGGGCGGGTCGCCGTTCCCGTTCATCCGGAACTCCTCCTTCCGGCCCCGGCGGACGGCCTCGACCAACCCGGGGTCGGAGAAGTCGACGAAGTACTGGAACGGGGCGGCCTCGGCGTACTCCTCGCCCATGAAGATCATCGGGGTGTACGGGGCCAGGAGGACCGCCCCGGCGGCCAGCTTCTGGGCCTCGAAGCCCGCGTGGTGGGCGAACCGGTCGCCGAACTTCCGGTTCCCGATCTGGTCGTGGTTCTGGATGCAGATGACGAACTGCCGGCCGGGCAGGTTGACCGGCTGGTTCCCGTGCCGCCGCTCCCGGCTGGCGCAGAACTGGCCGGTGTAGGCGTACCCGTGCTGGTAGGCGTTGACCAAGAGGTCGAACGAGTTGTAGTCCTGGTGGTACGGGCTCTCGACGTCGGTCAGCAGGGTGAAGACGCTGTGGTGGAAGTCGTCGGCCCACTGGGCGTGCAGCCCCAGCCCGCCGAGGTCCGGGCACCGCAGCACCCGCACGTCGTTCAGGTCGCTCTCGGCGATCAGGTGGACCCGCCGGTTCAGGTCGGTGGCGTACCGCCCGACCACGTTCACCAGCTCCATCAGGAACGGGGTGGCGCTCTCGTCGTGGATGGCGTGGATGGCGTCCAGCCGCAGCGCGTCGACGTGGTACTCGTGGACCCAGCACAGGGCGTTCTCGATCAGGAACCGCCGCACCTCGTCGCTCTTCGGCCCGTCCACGTTGACCGCGTTCCCCCACGGGGTCTTGTACCGGTCGGTGAAGTAGTGGCCGAACTCCTGGAGGTAGCCCCCCTCCGGGCCGAAGTGGTTGTACACCACGTCGAGGACCACCGCGAGGCCGCGGGCGTGGCAGGCGTCGACCAGCCGCTTCAGCCCGGCCGGGCCGCCGTAACTGTTCTGCGGGGCGAACGGGTAGACCCCGTCGTACCCCCACCCGCGGGCCCCGGCGAACTGGGCCACCGGCATCAGCTCGACGGCGGTGACGCCGAGGTCGGCCAGGTACGGCAGGTGCGGGACGACGGCGTCGAAGGTGCCTTCCGGGGTGAAGGTGCCGACGTGCAGCTCGTAGACGACGTACTTGTCGAGCGGGAGGCCGTGCCAGTGCCGGTCGGTCCACGGGTGGGCCGGGTCGACCACCTCGGACGGCTCATGCGCCGTGGTCGGCTGGCTGCGGCTGGCCGGGTCGGGCCGCTCGTCCCCGCCGTCGAGCTTGTACAGGTAGCGGCTGCCGGGCGGGACGCCCTCGACCGTCGCCTCGAAGTACCCGAGGTCGTTCCGGGCTAGGGGGACGAGGCGGTCGTCGGGGGCGGTCAGGTGGAGGTCGATCCGCTCCCGCTTCGAACCCCAGACCCGGAACCGGGTGCGGTCGTCGCCGAGGTAGCAGGCCCCGAGCCGGGGCGTCCAAAAGCCGGGCATGATGGGGAGAGTCCTGACGCGGTGTCGGGGGCCGTCCGGGCGGGGCGGGGGAGTGACGGCCGGGTGTCACGGCGGGAGGTGCAACGGGGGTGCCGGGCGGGGGTCGTAGGCGCGGCCGCCGGCGGCCGGTACGATGACCGCATCCGGGGCCGGAAGCTCAACGGTCGAGCAGCCCGCTCATAACGGGTTGGAAGTGGGTTCGACTCCCACACGGCCCACACCCGGCCAGGTCGGCTCGGCCCGCAGCGCGGCCATCTTGGCCGACATCACCCCCCGGGCGTGCAGGTTGGACCCGGCGAACGCCGCGAGCAGGGCCTCGGACGCGCTGCGGGCCGGGTTCCCGCCCAGGGCGTCCACCAGCCCGGCCTTCTTCAGCAGGTCCCGGAGGGCCGGCAGGGCGGCCTCGTCCCCGGCCTCGGCCCGGCGGACCACCGCCAGGGCGTCGGTGAGCTTGTCAGGCTTCGGCAGGGTCGGCGGTGTCTTCGGCGGGGCGGGCACGGCGCTTCCTCCACGGGCCGCGGTTCGGGCGGTGGGTGCCGGCGGCCAGCAGCGCCGCCCGGCCGACCGGGTCGGCCACCTCGCCGAGCGAGGCGACGGCCGCGTCCAGAGCGTCCAGCCCGTCGGCCGTGCGGCGGGCGGCTTCGGCCTCGGCTTGCCGCCGGTCGTGGGTGAGGGTGTCGTGCCGGGCGATCCGGTCGGCCGCCGGGCCGGCCCCGACGTACTCCTTGACCACCCGCCCGCCGACCCGCCGGCCGCGGTAGTAGTACGCCCGCCCCCCCGAAACCCCCCCCCCGCCGGCCCCCGGGGGGGCCCCCGGGTTGCAAACCCCCCCCCAAGGCCCCCCCCCGGCCCCCCCGCGG
>JAIEQN010001170.1 GCA_019747685.1 Gemmataceae bacterium | reverse complement strand
CCCGCCGACGGACCGTCGGCACCGGGCCCGCGACTCGCTCACGCCGATGTACCCGTAACCGACCACGAACCTCTTAGTCCCGCCGGGAAAGGCGAGAAGAGCCGCCAATGAAGACCGTGAGGCGTAAGCGATCCGGGCAGACGACCAAGGTCGCCGAAGAGCCCTCCCTGACGACGTTCTCGTCGGACCTGCTGACGCCGGAGGAAGAGCGGGAACTGCTGACCGGCTTCTGGGAGTGCAAGACCGAGCTGGTCCGGGCCCTCTTGCGGCACTTCCCGGCCGAGCTGCGGGCCAGCCGGCCGCCGCTCGAGCCGTGGCCGATGGCCCAGTTCATCCGCGAGCACTGTACCGACGAGCGGGCCGCCGTCATCGCCGTCAAGCGGCTCCGCGACCGGTACGTCCACTTCAAGCACCGCCTGGCCAGCGCCAACATCCGCCTCGCCGCCCACGTCGCCAAGCGGTTCCGCCACCACAGCCTGGCCTACTCCGACCTCCTCCAGGAAGCCGTCTGCGGGCTCATGCAGGCCATCGACCGGTTCGATGTCAGCCACGGCACCCGCCTCGCCACCTACGCGACCTGGTGGATCCGGCAGACCCTGCAGATCGCCGTCGCCCGGCAGTCGCATCTGGTTAGCCTCAGCCCGCACCACCTGCAAGAGCTGGGGCTGCTCCAGCAGGAGAGCGAGGCCCTGGCCCACGGCGGCAAGCACCTGCCCAGCCCCCAGGAACTCGCCAGCCGGACCGGCAGCAGCCTCGAACACCTGACCCACCTCCAGACCGCCACCCGCACCCCGGTCAGCCTCAACGCCGTCCTCGACGACGACAGCGACTTCAAGCTGACCGAGGCCATGCCCGACACCGGCACCCTGGTGATGCAGGAGAACAACGAGCGGCAGGAGGCCCTCGGGTTCCTGATGGAGAACCTCCGCCCGCGGGAGCGGAAGGTCCTCGACCTCCGCTTCGGGCTGACCGGCAACGGCACCCACAGTCTCCGCCAGATCGGCCACCTGCTCCGGATTTCCAAGGAGCGGGTCCGGCAGATCCAGAACCGGGCCCTCGAAAAGCTCCGGTCCAGCGCCGAACGGGTCGGCTGGGAGCCGACCTTGCTGCTGGAGTAGTCTCGCAACCCGTTCGCCGAACTCACGCCGCGGGCCGGGATTCCCGGCCCGCGGTCGTTTCCCCGACCGGCTTCCCTGACAAGACCGCCACACCCGGCCACACCCCGCCATGCCCGGGTGCGGTCCGGCCGCCCCCAACCCGTCACCCTTCCGACCGTTCCGTCCGATCGCGTTCGCTGGCATGATGCCCACCCCCTCCCCCCTCGTTTTTCACTCCACCACCCCATCTCACGAAGTCGTTCACCGGCCGGGATTTCCGTCCGTTTCTGCTCTTCGTATTGCCCGACCGACCGGTCATGCTCGGCCTTCGGGATCGTCCCAACTTATTCTGTTCGTTCGCCTTCCGCCGAAGTTGGGGCATTGCCGGACCCGGTCATGCTCACCGAATCCCCACCCGAACCGCCCCGCCGGAACCACACCTCCGGTCGGCGCACACCGGCGGCCTATCTATACAAGTGTTCTTTACACTCCCGCCGGGCCAGGTCAACTCATTTTTGTCGATTATGAACGAATTTCCACTTCCAACCCCGCCTTCGCCCGTCTCGGCCTCGCGCGGCCGTCGGTTGCGGACCGGCCGCCGGGGCGTTAGCCTGGGGGCGTGCCGCCGCCCGCCGGCACCCGGGGGCCGCCGATGCCCGACCACCCGACCCGCAGCCACGACCCGGCCGCGACCACCTCGCCGCCACTCGGGGGCCTGACCCCCACCGCTCCGGACGATCACCCGGCCGTCCCCGAGTACGACCTGCTGGAGGAGGTCGGCAGCGGCGGGATGGGCGTCGTCTACCGGGCCAGAGACTTGGCCCTGGACCGCGAGGTCGCCGTCAAACTCCTGCTGCCGAAGTACGCCCCGGCCTCGGCGGTCGCCGCCCGGTTCGTGGACGAGGCCCGGATCACCGCCCAGCTCCAGCACCCGGGCGTCCCGGCCGTCTACCGGGTCGGGGCCCTCGCCGACGGCCGGCCGTTCCTGGCGATGAAGCTCATCAAGGGCCGGACGCTCGCCGACCTGCTGGCGGCCGAGGCGCGGTCGACGGCCGATGCGGAGCCCCTGAGCGGTCCGCCCCCTGAGACGACGACCCCTCAGGGGGCTGACGCCCCCCGCTCAGGGGCTCGTGACCCCCGCCCGCCGAAAGCCGTCGACCCGCTGGCCGTGTTCGAGGCGGTCTGCCAGGCGGTCGGGTACGCCCACGCCCACGGGGTCGTCCACCGGGACCTGAAGCCGCAGAACGTCATGGTCGGCAGCTTCGGCGAGGTCCAGGTCATGGACTGGGGGCTGGCCAAGGTCCTGGCCGGCGGGGGGCGTCAGTCCCCCGAGCCGTCCGACCCCGAGGCGACCACCGCCCCGACCGAGATCCGCACCCTCCGCGACTCGGACGGGTCGTTCACCCAGGCCGGGTCGGTCCTCGGCACCCCGGCGTACATGCCGCCGGAGCAGGCGGCCGGGGAGGCGGCCCGGGTCGGCCCGCGGTCGGACGTGTTCGGCCTCGGCGGGTTGCTGTGCGTGCTGCTGACCGGTCAGCCGCCGCTCGACGGGGCCGACCCCGAGGGCGTCCGGGTGAACGCCATCCGCGGCCGCACGGAAGCCGCCTTCGCCCGGCTGGACGCCTGCGGGGCCGACCCCGACGTGATTACCCTGTGCAAGCGGTGCCTGGCGTTCGACCCGGCCGACCGGCCGGCGTCGGCGGACGAGGTGGCGGCGGCGGTGGCCGGGCCTGCGGCGGGCGGCCGACGACCGGGTGAAGGCGGCCGAGCGAGGCCGACACGCGGCCGAGGTCCGGGCGGCCGAGCAGGCGAAGTGGCGGCGGACGGTGGAGCGGGCCGCCGGGACGGTGGCAGTCGTCCTGCTGCTGGGGATCGCCGGCACCACCTGGGGGCTGATCCGGGCCGACGAGCGGCGGGAGGCCGCCGACGCGGCCCTGGAACACGCGGCGAAGAAACAAGCCGAAGCGGAAACGGCGCGGGAGGGTGCGGTCCGCAGTACGGAGACGGCCAACGCGGTGATCCGGTTCATCGACCGCAAGGTATTCCGGGCCCTCCGGCCGACGGACCAGCCGGACGGGCTGGGACCCGATGTCACCCTGCGGGAGGTGATCGCCAAGAGGCTTCCGGACCTCGACACCGACTTCAAGGGCCAGCCGGTGGCCGAGGCCCGGCTGCGGCTGGTCCTCGGCAACTCGTTTCATTACCTGGGGGACTACCGGGCGGCGGCGGAGCAAGCCGAGCGGGCCCGGGACCTCTTCCTCCGGCATCTGACTCAGGACCACCCGCTCACCCTGCTGGCCATGAGTAACCTGGCCGCCTGCTACGGCAAGCTGGGCCGCTACCCCGAGGCCCGCGACCTGCTCGAGCGGGCCTGGCCGGTCCAGCAGCGGGTCCTCAGCCCGGACCACCCGGACGCGCTCGGGACCGCGTACAACCTCGCCCGCCTGCGGCTCGAACACTCCCAGAAGGCGGGGGATCCGGCCGGGTGCCGGGCCGCGGCCGAGGCGTGGGAGGCGTTGAACCGCCCCGACCCGGACGGCCTGTACCGGGCGGCGGCCATGCGGGCGGTCGCCGCCGGCGTGTACGAGAGGGCGAACCAGCCGGCCGAGGCGGCCGCCGACGCCGACCGGGCGGTCGGCTGGCTGCACAAGGCGGTGGCCGCCGGGTTCCGGGACCGCGGCCGCATGGCGCGGGACCCCGACCTCGACCCCCTCCGTGGCCGGGCCGACTTCCGGGGGCTGGTCGGGTCGCCCCCGTCCGTCGCCCCCCCGCCCCGCCCTACCGCGACGGGCCGGTGACATCCCGGTCCCTGGGCGGGGGACGACCCCCCCGCCCAGGGACCGGGATGTCGGCGCACCGGGCCGATCCGTCAGCCGGTCGCCGGCCGGTTCCTCGCTCGCGCCCGCCACCGGGCGGCGGCCGCCCCGGCCGCCCCCACGCCGGCGAGCACGAAGGACGCCGGCTCGGGAACGACGGCGGTTAAGAACCGGATACCCTCGACGTAGTTGATCCCGTCCGCGTCGTTCAGGACGTAACCCAACCCAGACCCGTTCAGGTTGGCCTGGTAGAGGCCGGGCGGCCGGCCGGCCGGCGGCGTCAGGGTGAAGAAGATCGTCTTGCTGGACGGGTCGACGCTCAGGCCGCTGTTCCCGTTGGGGGCCGTGCTCAGGATGTTCTGGATCGACCCCCGCCCGTTCAGGCGGGCCCGCCGCAGTAAGCCGTCGGGCTCGTTCCAGTACAGCATTCCCCCTCTGGTGTCGATCTCGACCTCCTGCGGGTCCGAGCCCGCCGGCAACGCCCGGGAGACGGCCGCCCCCGTTCCGTCGAGGTTAGCGACCCAGATGCTGTCGTCCTCAGACCAGTAGAGCTTACCCCCGACCGGGTCGACCGCCAGGCCGTCGATCTGCGCGCCGCGGGTGATCAGGGTTTCCGCGTGACCCCCGTCCAGGTCCGCCCGGTGGATCTCCGCCACGGCATCGACCCAGTAGACCTTCCCGCCGAACCGGTCGACCTCGACATCGCCGACGTAGACGGTCGGGACGAGGTCCACCCGGCCGGTGCCGTCCGGGTTGGCGCGGAAGAGGTGCCCCTGGTCGCCGCTGTACAGCTCGAGGGGGGAGCCGGAGGAATCGGAGACGAGGGCGATTCCCCCGAAGGTGTACCCCGGGTCGGCGGTCAGGACCGTCTCGACCGTTCTCCCGTCGAACCGCTTGATGTGGCCGGTCCCGTCGCTCCAGTAGATGGATCCCATGAACACCGCGTTCGCGGCCGCGGGGGAGGCGAGGATGAGTAGGACCGCCCCGAGGGTGCGCGGGCCGGCCGACCGGGGGAGGGGCGAGGGCATGGGCATCTCCGGTGTGGGGTGGCCCGTCCCCGGGCCGGGACATAGCCCAGAAGGATAACCGTTGGCGGCGGGCGAAATCCAGCGCCAAATCGGGGCATCGGCCGATCGTTCCGGATGACATCGGGCCGGGGGGACTGCCGTGCGTGGGCCGGACTGCCCGGCCCGCCCCTACGCGAACTGGGTTAGTTAGAGCTCCCGTGTAGATCGGCACACTGTTCCCGGTCTTGTCGGCGTCGGCCGCCGGCCGGGCAGTGGGCCGGCTGACGAGGGCAATGGCCGCCGGGTCTCGGGGCCGCGGCCGGGTCGAGGCCGACCCCGACCTCGCCGCCATCCGGGACCGGGCCGACTTCCGGGAACCGGTCGGGGCGCTGCCGGACCTCGCCCCGCCGCCCCGGCCGAAGCCGTAACCCGCCCGGGGCCCGCGGCTCCCGCGGCCGCCGGTTGCGGGGCCGGGGGCCGGCTGGTAGCCTGACGGACATCGCCCGACCCGCCGGCAGCCCCCCGTCCCATGTCCTCATCCGACCACCCGACCCGGAGCGTCGACCCGGACGGGACCCCCGGCCCGACCGACACCGTCGGCCCGGGCGGGGGCGGCCGGCGGGCGGCCCACCCGACGAACCCGGCCGGGTTCGTCCTGCTCGGCGAGGTCGGCCGGGGCGGGATGGGGGTCGTCCTCCGGGCCCACGACCTCGCCCTCGACCGGGAGGTCGCGGTCAAGGTCCTGTCCGACCGGTTCCCGGCCGACTCCCCGGCCGCCGCCCGGTTCGTCGAGGAAGCCCGGATCACCGCCCGGCTCCAGCACCCGGGCATCCCCGCGGTCTACCACACCGGCACCCTGCCGGGCGGCCGACCGTTTTTGGCCATGCGGCTGATCCGGGGCCGGACGCTGTCCGACCTGCTGGCGGGCGGGGATCGGGTCCGCGGGGCGGGGGCCTCCGGCCCGCATCCGGAGCGGGC
>JAIEQN010001077.1 GCA_019747685.1 Gemmataceae bacterium | reverse complement strand
CTGGTGGCGGCCCGGTTCGCCCGGCCCGGCTGCGGCGAGGTGCTGGGACTGTGGAACCGGCTGCGGTTCGAGGCCGCCCGGGTCGGGCAGAAGGACCACCGGCGCAGGGAGGATGCCGGTGCCGCCAAGGAAGGCGGGGTGGTTCTTCTGCCCTTCCTGCGGGTGGCCGGGGCCGGGCGGAAGGCGGCGGCCGGCCGCGGGCCGAAGGTCCGGCGGGACGTGATCTCGTTGCCGCGGCCGCACCTGGCCCGGCGGCGGGCGACCCGGGCGGACCGGTAGTTGCCGAGCCGTGTTCGATCGGCCGCGCACGGATGTGTGGCCGTGACCCGCCCGGTGCACGGAGGCTCCCGGGCGGGTCGCTTCATTTCCAGGGGCTATGCCAGCCGCGTTCCGTCCGGCACCGGCCGTTCGGGGACGGCCAGCACGATCGCCCCGTCCGGCTGAACGAACCCGGTGACGAGCACTTCCGAGAAGAAGTTGGCGACCTGCTTCGGCGGGAAATTGACCACCGCCACGACCTGCCGGCCGACGAGTTCGTCCTTCGCGTAGAGCGCGGTGATCTGGGCGCTCGACCGCCTGACGCCGACCTCCGGGCCGAAGTCGATGGTCAGCTTGTAGGCCGGCTTCTTGGCCTGCGGGAAGTCCCCGACGGCCACCACCGTCCCGACCCGCAACTCGACCCGCTCGAAGTCGGCCCAACCGATCTCGCCCGGCCGGTCCATCGCCACACCTCGTAGGGCACGCACCGCATGCCGGCGCTGCCGGACGGCACGCGGTGCGTGCCCTACGGAGCCGGTCACTCGCCCGGGCGGGGCGGCCGGACGTTGCCGATGTGCCGCTCCTCACACGCGCCGAGCCGGCGGAAGTTCTCCCGGGCCTGGGTCAGACTGATCGCCCCGTTCGGTCCGCCACGGACCACCCCGGCGTCGTGATCGTCCTGGCCGTCGTCCTCCCAAAAGCAGACCGGGCAGATTTCGTCTACACCCCTCTCGCCGAGGGTCAGGTGGCCGCAACAGGGACAGCGGAACGGACCGGCCGCCCCTTCCGGGGTGGAAACCGAGTTGCCATCCAGTTGACCGACGTACCACTCGGACCACTGCCGGCGGCGGTCGAGTTCCTCGGGTGACGGTTCCATGAGACGACTTCCGGGTGCTCCGCCATGCTTGTGTAGGGTGGGGCGGCGCCGGCCCGTGGCCGGCTGGACCCACCCTACGGGACAGGCGGTCCGTCGCGTTCGCGCGGCGGCCGCCCCTTGAGTCGGGCGACGACCGCCGGCACGGCCGCCAGCACCACCAGCCCGCACACGCCCCAGATCACCGCCAGGGCGGCGAACCGCCACACCGGTTCCCCGATCGAGTACGCGAACAAGCTGCCCACGACGGCCGCCGACATCGCGGCGATCGGGGCGGCGACGCCGACCGCCCCGAGGGCCTTCACCCGGGCCACCTCGGCGTCGTCCAGCGGCCGGCCCAGTTCGATCGCCCGCATCCGCTCGGCGTGTTCCAGCTCCCGCCGGCGGGTCTTCCCACGCTGGTCGAACCGGACGCACAGGGCGATCCCGCCGAACATCACAGCCCCGCCGAGGACGTTCGCCACGACCAGCAGCCACGGCTCCATCGGCCGCTACTCCCACACCAGCTTGGCGGCGTCGAAGGCCGGGCCGTCGACGCACACCCGCTTGTAGTCCCAGTCGCCGTCCGGCTGCCGCACCTTGGTTACGCAACTGAAGCAGGCCCCGAACCCGCAGGCCATCGGCGTTTCGAGCGAGACCTGACAGGGGACGACCCAGCCGGCGGCGAGTTTTGTCAGGGCTTTCAGCATCGGCTCCGGGCCGCACCCGACCAGCGGGCCGCCCGGCCCGTGCGACTGGAGGAGCCGCGTCACGAAGCCCCGATACCCGACGCTGCCGTCGTCGCTGGCCAGGTGGACCTCGGCCCCGGCCGTCCGGAAGTCGTCTACGCCCGCCGCCAGCGAAGCCGCCCGCACCCCGTAGTACAGCGACACCTTCCCTGTCCGCTTCCGGGGCGGGTCGCCGCCGTAGCCGCGGGTGCCGAGCAGTTCGCGGGTGTAGGCCAGGAACGGCGTCTGGCCGATGCCCCCGGCCACCAGGCGGACGTGATCGGGCGTGCCGACATCCAGGAAGGGTTTGCCGAGCGGCCCCCAGACCTCCAGCGCTTCGCCGACCGCCACCTCGGCCAGCTTGCCGGTCATCTTGCCGACGACGAGGTAGACGACATCGATGCCGACGGGTGTGCCGCCGGCGTCCAGCACCGTGTCGTACAGGGCGAACGGCCGGCCGAGGAGCGGGTCCGTCGTGCCCGGCAGCCGGAGCATGACGAACTGCCCGGGCCGGACCGCGGCCGCGACCTCAGCGGCTGCGAGGCGGACGCGGAGCGTGCGGTCCGCGAGCCGGACGTGCTCGGTCACCCGGGCGGTGCGGTGGAACATGGGCCTTCCCGGACGGGCGGGGGAAGTCGGCGCGGGGCGGCTTGAACCCGGTCGGGTGGGGGGCGAACGTCTTCCCGGCCCGCCCGCCAACCGGGGGCTTACGCCCCCCGCTCGCCTTCGGACCCCCGCCCGCCTGCTGGTCGGCCGCCCGCTGCTTGGCCTTCACCAACCGGGCCTGGGCGTTGGTCACCCACTTCCGCAGCTCGGCCAGCTCCGGCTCGCTCACCCGCCGGGCCTTCCCCTTCGGCAGCCGGTCCAGCCGGACCGGCCCGATCGCCACCCGCTTCAGCCGCATGACCTTGTGACCCAGCCCGGCCAGCATCCGGCGGACTTCCCGGTTCTTCCCCTCGGTCAGCACCACCCGCAGCCAGGTGCTGTCACCCTGCGGCTTGAGCCGCCGGACCTCCCGGGCCTTCACCTTCCCGTCGCTGATCCACACCCCGTCCAACAGCTTCTGGAGGTCCGGCGGCGTCGGCTTGCCGGCGACCAACACCTGATACGTCTTCGGGATTCCGTACCGCGGGTGGGTCAGGTGGAAGGCGAGTTCCCCGTCGTTGGTCATCAACAACAGGCCCTCGCTGTCCTCGTCCAGCCGGCCGACCGTGTACACCCGCTGCTCGACGTGCGGCAACAGGTCGATGGCCCGCGGCCGGCCGTCCGGGTCGTCGTTCGTGCAGAGCACCCCGACCGGCTTGTTCACCGCCCAGTAGACCGGCTTCTCGGACTTGACCGGGTGGTCGTCCACGGAAACCTTGTGGGCCTCCGGGTTGATCTTCAGCCCGAGGTCGGAGACGGGGACGCCGTCCACCTTGACCCGGCCGGCGGCGATCAGCCCGTCGCAGTGCCGGCGGGACCCGATCCCGGCGTGGGCCAGGTACTTGTTGAGCCGTTCCATAAGGGGCATTGTAGGCCCGCCGGCCGGCGGGCGCCACGGAAATGCAGGCAGGGGGCAGGAGTCAGGAAGACCCGGGTGTCGGTCCCGGTCCTCCTACCCCCTGTCCCCTCCCCCCTAACCCCTCCTCACTCACTCGTCGTCCGACCCGGGCTTAGCCCCGCCGGCCGGGGCCGGCCGGCCGTCCTTCGGGTTGTCCGTCCCGGACGCCGGCTGGACCTCCGGCTTGGCGGCCGGCTTGGCCCGCGGGGCCGGCGGCCCGACCACCGGCTGCCCGCCCGCCCCCTCCAGTCGGGCCAGCTTCTCCCGGCAGTCCTGGACGCCCTTCTGGAGGTCCTTGATCGTCTCGTCGAGCTGACGGGCCTGGGCGTCCCGGAACGCCTTCCGCTCCAGGTCGGCCGCCCGGTTGTCCCCGACCTCCCGCTGGACCCGGGCCACCTCCTCCCGGGCCGCCTTCAGGTCGGCGACGACGGCGGCCAGCCTCTCCCGGACCAGGTCCAGCCCGGCCACCTCCTTCTTCAGGGCCTCGACCGCCGCCACCCGCTCCTTGAGCAGCTCCAGCCCGGCCGTCTCCCTCCGGGCGGCCTCGGCGGCGGCCGTGTTCCCGGCCACCCGCTCCCGCAGGGCCTCGAGGTCGGCCTTGAACCCCTCGACCGCCCGGATCCGCTCGTACTGCTTGGTCAGCCGGGCGTCGAGGTCGTCCTTCTTGGCGAACGCGGCCCGGGCCTCCCGCTCCTTGTCCAGGTCCTCCTTCTTGGCCAGCCCGGCGGTCGCCTCCCGCTCCCGGGCCAGCTCGGCCCGCAGCTCGGTGATCCCGGACTGCAGGTTGTTGTAGAGGGTGATCGAGACGAGCGCGGCGATGCTCAGGATGGTCCCCCCGAACACCCGCCAGAAGACCGACATCTTCTCCTCGTCCTTCGGGGCCGGGGCCGCGTCCCGCTGGTGGGCGGCGGCGACCGCCCGCAGGGTCTCGGCGACGACCGGGGTGCCGTCGGGTTCGGTGGCCTCGTCGCCGTCCCGTCCGAGCCGCTTCTGGAGCATGGGGTCCGTCCTCCGTGGGCCGCCCGTCCGTGGTGCTGGTCCGGGGCGGCCCCGGGGGCTGGGCGGTGGGGCGGCCGGTCCGGCGGCCGCGCCGACTCCGGGCGTCCTGGCAACCTGGGTCGCGGGGGTATACCGCCTCCGTTCCGGCCGTGCAAGGGTTCCTGGCAACCCCCCGGCCGGACTGGTTGATCCGGTGATCCCGTCGACCCGTGGTTCTGCCCGGGGGATGCCGGGGCGGCACGGGTTTGCGCGGCCCCGGCGGGGCCGGGGCGGAATCCGGCGGCAAGCCGGGCCGGTTGTAGCGGCGGCGGGAAGTGTGGATGATGGGACCGGTCGGGCCGCCCCCGCGGTTGCGGCCGGCGGCGGCGGGCGTTACCGTGGTGGCTGGGCCGCCAGGAGGAGCCGGATGAGTACCGTCTTGCCCCCGCCCGCGCCGCGGGCGACAATCGACGACCTGCTCCGGGTCGAGGGGAAGGCCGAGCTGATCGGCGGGAGGATCGTCCGGTACATGGCCACCGGCCACCGCCCGAACGTGATCGCCGGCCGCATCTACCGCCGGCTGTGTGACTTCGCCGAGTCCGTCGGCCGGGGGAACTGTTACACCGACGGGATGGGGTTCCGGGTCCGGGAGCTGCCGTCCGGGCGGGAGTCGTTCTCGCCGGACGCCTCGTACTTCACCGGCACGGTTCCGCCCGACTCGATGAAGTTCGCCGACGGGCCGCCGGACTTCGCGGCCGAGGTGCGGAGCGAGACCGACTACGGGCCGGCGGCCGAGCGGGACATGGCCGAGAAGCGGGCCGACTACTTCCTGGCCGGGACGCTGGTGGTGTGGGACGTGGACCCACAGGCCGGGACGGTAGCCAAGTACTCGGCCGACGCCCCGGACCGGCCGACGGTGTTCGGCCCGGGGCAGGAGGCCGACGCCGGGCCGGCCGTCCCCGGCTGGCGGCTCCCGGTCGATTGGCTGATGGCCTGACCCGGCCGGGCTACTTCTTCTTCCCGGCCCAGAACTGCCGCCAGGCGTCGGCGGCGGCCTTCCGCTCGGCCTTCGACGCCCCGTCGGCCGGGCCGAAGTCCTTGTCCGACCCGGTCAGGGCCTTCAGCCCGGCCCGGGCCGCCCGGACCACCAGGTCCTCCTCGTCCTCGGCCACCCGGGCGATCAGGTCCGGGACGTAGTCGGTCTTCGGGTCCTCCTGCATCGCCGCCGCCAGCACCGCCCCCCGCCGCAGCTCCGCGTCGTTGAAGACCATCATCGCCCGGAGGGTCTTGGCGCTCATCCGGGTGAGCCGCTCGGCCAGGGCGTCCCGGGCCTGCCGCCGCCGGTCCCCGTCCGTCCGCCCGACCACCCGGAGCAGGGCCTTGGTGTACGCCGGCCCCTCGGCGTCCGTGAGCTGCTTCAGCCCGGCCTCGAACTCGTCCCCGCCCCGCCCGGCCACCGCGTCGCCCAGCCGGGTCGCCTCGTCCTCCGGCGGCAGGTCGAGCTTGGGCGCCGTCGGGTCGGCCGCCTCCGG
>JAIEQN010000100.1 GCA_019747685.1 Gemmataceae bacterium | reverse complement strand
GGCGAGGCCGCCGGCCAACCCGAGGCCGGCCAGGAGTCGGTATCCGGGAATCGCCATCTCCGCGCCCCTGTTCGAGCGGCCGGCGGGCCGTAGTCGACCCGCCCGGCGTTTACCGTCGCGTGGCCCCGGCCGAACCGGTGCCGGTCGCCCCGATCCCGGACAGCCCCGGCCGGCGGCCGAGTTGGCCGAACGACCCGGGGAAGTAGCCGAGCGTGTTCCCGAAGACGACCGGGTGGCCGGCCGGCGGCAGAACCTGGGCGGTCCCGCCGATCGGGGCGTTCGGGTCGAGGCCGCCCGGGCTGGCGCCGGCCGACTGCGGGAAGAACGGCCCCCGCATCCCGCCCGGGGCCAGCATCGGCGACCCGCCGAGCGACCCGGCCCCGCCGACCGTCCCGGGCCGGACGCCGTAGTAGTAGTTGGCCGCCGGCTGCCCGCCCCGGGTGAGGTTCAGGTACGGGCTGAGCGGCTGGGTCCGGGGGTTGTAGATGTTCGGCATCACGTTCGCCGGGTTCAGGCCCGGGGTGCCGTAGCCCCCTGGCGGAAATCCGTACCCGCCGAACGGGTTGCCGGTGCCGTACCCGCCCTGCGGGTAGCCCCCGTACCCCGGCGGCTGGGCGGCCGCGGCCGCCGCCCCCGCCAGCACCCACACCAAGCCGATGCCCAGTCGCGTCGTCATGGCTGCCCCTCCGGTGGTGTCCGGCTACGGGTTGTTGTTGAACCCGAACCCGCGGCCGTTGATCTGGTTGACCGTGTTCGCCCCGAGCAGGGTGATGCCGAAGATCCGCTCCACCGGGCTGAGGACGCGGGCCAGGGCGGTGTCGATCGTCACCAGCCGCTGGGCCTTCACATAAATCCGGTCGCCCGGCATCACCTGGTAGTTGGTGGTCGTGTACCCGTGCTGGGTGATGCCGATCCAGTCGACCGGCAGGATTTGCCACGGGTGGCCCTCGTTCGGGCACCGCCGGGCCACCCAGATGTTCCGCTTGCTGGCGACCGCCTGCAGCCCGTTCACGTTGGCGATCGCGTCCATCACCGTCTCGCTGCCCTGGACGTAGAACTTGTACACCTGCTCGCCGTACCCGCCGCCGTCGAGCACCACGTAGTACAGCTTGCTGTTGTACGCCAGCACGTCCACGATCACGACCAGGCTGTCCGGGGCGATGCTCTTGCCCAGCCGGGCCAGGGCCGGCGACCGGGCGACGTGCTGGCGGATCGCCTCGGCCGCCTGCTCCAGGGTCAGCCCGGCCACCATCACCGTCCCGTACATCCCCAGGTTCACCTGCCCGTCCGGCCGGACCAGGAACCCGCCGGCGGCCGACGAGACCGGCTGCAGCTCCAACGGCAGCAGGGCGTCGACCTCGGGGGCGTTCGGGATCTCGTTCCCGTTCCGGTCCGTCTGCTTCGCCTTGCCGATCCGCATGACCTCGATCAGCAGGTTGTCCGGGGCCTCGATCACGTAGGGCGGCAGGGCGACCTTGTCCAACTCCCGCGGCACCGCTCCCGGCGGCGGCACGGCGATCGGGGCTGCGGCGTGGGCCGCCCCGTGTGGGACCGGCCCGACCATCCCCGGGTCGGTGTGGACGCAGCCGACGGCCGCGGCCGCCAGCCCGAGCGCCGCCACCCCGGCCCACCGGCGACCGCCCCGCATGGTGCCCCCTCCGCACGAACGGCCCGTCGGCCCGCTCCCCGGGCGTCATCGCCACTGTTATCGGCGCCGCCCGAACGGCGACGTGAGGTTTTCGGCCGGGCGGCCGGGGAACGGGTGAAGCCGGGTCATCCGCGGAAGGCGGGTTGGGCGGCCCGTAGGGCACGCACCGCGTGCCGTCCGCCCACCCTACGGGGTCAAAAGCTTGGCCAGGTTGAAGTAAGCCAGGAGGGTGAGGACGTCGGCGCAGGTCAGGGCGATCGGGCCGGCGGCGAGGTGGGGGTTGCGTTCCAGCAGCCGCAGGATGTACGGGACCGCCAGCCCGCAGACGGCCGCCCCGGTCACGCCCAGGCCGATCCCGCCGGCGACGATCAGGAACAGCACCGGCACGCCCTGCCAGACGGCCGCCATGCCGGCGACGAGCAGCCCCGTCGCCGCCCCGAGGAGCAGGCCGGTCGCCCCCTCGTACCGCAGCCGGCGGCCGAGTTCGCCCCAGGTCGGCGGGGACGCCCGCAGCCCGTCCAGGGCCAGCGTCACCGACTGGATGGCCACGCTCTCGGCCAGGGCCAAGACGACCGGGATGAACAGGGCCAGGACGGCGTGGTTCCAGTTCAGCTCGGCCTCGTAGAACCCGGCGAGGATCGCCGCCAGCGTCCCGCCGGCGACGTTGCATAGGAGCCACGGGAACCGGCCCCGGAAGGCCCGCAGCGGGCGGGTCTGCTGGGTCCGGGTCAGCCGCACCCCGATGAGCTGGAACAGGTCGTCCCGGGCCGCCCCGGGCGGGGCCTCGTCGCCGGTCTCGGCCAGCTCCTCGGCGTACAGCTCCACGTCCACCACCCCGACCAGCCGCCGGCCGCTCTCGACCACCGGGAACGCCAGGAGCCGGTGCAGGGTGAAGAACTCGCAGGCCTCGAGGACGGTGGCGTCGGCCGGGACGGCGATCACCTCCCGGATCATGATGTCCCGGACGAGGGTGTCGGTCGGGCTGAGCAACAGCCGCCGGGTCGGGACGACCCCGACGAGCCGGAGCTGGTCGTCGACGACGTAGAAGTAGATGATCCGGCCGGGCGGGGGGAACCGCCGCATGTGGTCGAGTGCCTCCCCGACCGTCCGGTCCGGGTACAGGGTGGCGTAGTCGGTCCGGGCGTGCCGGCCGACCGGCTCGTTCAGGACGGCGTCGGGCAGGTGGGTCGGCATGAGGTCATCGCCCGCACGGGCCGGGAGGCCGGTGCCACCGGACCGGTCCGGTGGCACCGGCCTCCCGGCCCGTGTGGCTCATCTTACGCCGCCTGGGCCTGGGCGTTCTTCTGCATCCACTCGGCCGCCCGCCGGCCCATCTCCTCGGGGGACACGTCCTCGACGTGGGTGGCGATCGTCCAGGTGTGGCCGAACGGGTCGATGACGGTCCCGCTCCGGTCGCCGTAGAACTGGTCCTGGACGGCCTTCTTGACGGTCGCCCCGGCGGCCACCGCCTTGGCGAACCGGGCGTCCACGTCCGGGACGTACAGGCACAGCCCGCCCGGGGTCGGCCCGTCCGGGGCCTTCGCCCCCCAGGCCGGGCACTCGTCGCCGAGCATCAGGATGCTGTCGCCGATCCTGATCTCGGCGTGCCCGACCGCCCCGTCCGGGCCGTCGAGCCGGAACAGCTCCTCCGCCCCCAGGGCCTCCTTGTAGAAGTCGAGCGCCTTCGCCGCCCCCTTGACGATCAGTTACGGGGTGACGGCGTGGTAGCCGTCCGGCTGGAAGTTCACCGGCATCGTCGGACCTCCGTGCGTGGGAATCGGACCGGACGAACAGTACCGCACGCCCGAACACCACGCAAGCCCGGTTGCGAAATCGGTGGCCCAGGCCTCCCGGCCTGTGCAGAATGAGCCGCACAGGCCGGGAGGCCTGGGCCACCGGGACCGACGCCATGCCCCGCTACCTCGCCGCCGCCTGCCAGACCGACTTCCCCAACCCGGCCGACCGGTCCGGCATCGCCCCGCACACCGCCCACATGCTGGCCATGATCGACCGTGCGGTGATCGGCTACCGGCCGTTCGGGGACGTGCGGCTGGTCGTCTTCCCGGAATTCGCCCACGCCGCCCCGCTGTACGAGACGGTCGGGGAGCTGGCCGACAAGCTGGCCGTGCCGGTCCCGAACGAGCACTCCGACCGGTACGTCAAGAAGGCCAAAGAGTACGGCCTGTACGTCCAGTGCGGCAGCTTCCTGGAGGCCGACCCGAAGTACCCCGGCGTCGTTTTCAACTGCACCCCGCTGATCGGCCCGGACGGGCTGCTCTACAAGTACCGCAAGGTCCACCCGTGGCTGCCGTGGGAGGTCCACGCCAGCCCGCACGACCTGCCCGGCTACGCCGAGCCGATGTTCCCGGTGTCCGAGACCGAGATCGGCGTCCTGGGCTGTGCCATCTGCTACGACTGGGTGTTCCCCGAGGCGATCCGGGAGCTGGCCGTGCAGGGGGCCGAGGTGCTGATCCGGGTGTCGGCGTACATGGACCCGTGGGGGGCGACGCCGCCGATGGACTGGTGGACGGTGGTGAACCGGTGCCGGGCGCTGGAGAACGTGGCCTACGTCGTCGCGGCCAATCAGGGGGCGAGCGCCACGAACTACCCGCCGTTCTCATGGCCGGGCGGGAGCATGGTGGTCGATTACGACGGCCGCATCATCTCCCAGGCCGACCCGGGGCCGGGGGAGAAGATCGTGGTCGGGCCGGTGGACCTCGACGCCCTGCGGGCCGAGCGGGACCGCCGGATGGGGCACGCCCTCCTGGCCCACCGGCGGGTGGAGGCGTACCGGGCGTCCGTCCGCCCGGCCTACCCGACCGGGACGGCGGCAGAGGGGCCGATCACCATCGCCGGGAACGACGAGAAGACCCGGGCCGCCCGGCGACGGCTCCCGGGAGGGCAGTAGCCGGTGCGGTCAGCCGGCCCGCCGTCGGGTCCGGGCAAGGAGGCCGACGGCCCCGACCCCGAGCAGGGCCGCCGACCCCGGCTCCGGGACCGACGCCACCGGGGCCAGTGAGAAGTCGAGTACCGCGCGGGAACCGCGGTCTACGTCGAGTACGTCTGCATATGCCGCGGCCGTCAGGGTGTACGTCCCCGGCCCGAGGTCGAGTACCACGTCCAGAGGCGGTTCCGAGAAATCGACTGCAAACAGGCCGGCGATCTCGGTGTCCCCGGCGTCCATCAGCGAGACGGAGGCGAACGCCGTCCCCTCGCTGAAGATCCCCGGAATGCTGGCGGTCAGCCGGAACTGGCCCGGGGCAGTGACCTCGGACTGGAGGGCGAATTCCGAGTCGGCGGTGGCGGTGATGACAGTAGGGGAGGTGCCGTCGGGGGAAAGATTCAAGGCCGTCGCGATGGCAGACAACAGGCCGGTCGCCCCGGCCGCGTGGATCACCGAGGTCTGGGCCGTGTACGCGTTCGAGTTGGCGGAGAGTACGAGCGGGGGGTCGTTGTCGTCGATGCCGACAAAGGTGATATCCGAGATGACCGTGCGGTCGAACAGCCCGAACCCGGGGGCAGCGGCCGACTGGTGGTCGGAGACCGGGGGGCCGATGTCGGGGCCGGTGTAGCCGCTGTAGTCGATGTACGAGTCGGCCGTGACCGTCCGGCTCTGGGAGATGGGGACGAACGCACCCCGGGCGGGCGGGGCGGCCGCGGCAAGGGCGACGAGGGCGGCAGCCGGTAGGCTCCAGCGGCGGCGGACGAACATGGGCAATCCTCGGACCGGGCGTGCCCGCCGGGGGTGGGTACGCGAAGAGGTAAATCAAATCACGTTAGTTGTAAGTACATCGGGACGTACCCGATCGACCCCGACGGGCTGACGCGAAGAGGTGAATCAAATCACGTTAGTTGTAAGGGGGGGTTGAGACCGCAGTTGTAAGGGGGGTTGAGACCGCAAGAAAAATGCGGTCGGAAATCGGAGAACAGACCGGACGAGTTGAAATGCCTGAGCGTGCTAGCCGACGGGCCGATCACGGGCCTCCGGCAACGTCCTCACGGACCGGACGATTCCCCGCCCGCGACGAACAAAAGCCGTTCCGGGCGGCCGCGATCGGCCGCCCGGAACGGTACACCCAGACCGCAGCGGCCGCTACCGCTTCCGCGGCGTCGGCTGGGGCGTGGCCTGATCCCCGGTCGGGTTGGTGAGGAACGTGTTGACGTGGGTATCCACCCCGCCCAGCGTCCCGCCCGTCCCCCGGGCCGCCCCGCCGGCGGACCGCCCG
>JAIEQN010001166.1 GCA_019747685.1 Gemmataceae bacterium | reverse complement strand
TTACGAACTTGCCGACCACCGCCCCGGCCAGGGACGGGTCGAGGTACGTCCCGCCGGCGGCCACCGCCCGGACCGCCCGGACCAGCTCGTCGGCCGCCGCCCGCTTGAGGACGTACCCGCTGGCCCCGGCCTCCAGCAACAGCCGCAGGTAGCCCCGGTCCTCGTGGACGGTCAGGGCCAGGACCTTCCGGCCCGGGTCGGCCTGCTTGACCCGGGCGGTCACCTCGGCCCCGCCGAACCCGGGCATGGACACGTCCACCACCACCACGTCCGGGTCGAGCCGGGCGGCCAGCTCGACGGCCGCCGGGCCGTCGGCCGCCTCCCCCACCACCTCCAGCCCGGGGGCGGCGTTCAGGAGCGCCTTCAGCCCCTCCCGGACGACCGCGTGGTCGTCGGCCAGGAGGACGCGGATGTGACCCATGGGCGGACTCCTTTCTGGCAAGAGGGGACGGCGGACGGCCGCGGGCCGTCGCCTCTCGTTGGTTTGGTTCGGCGACCCGCACACCCTGCGGCCGAACCAATGAAACTCGTCCGAACGACGGCCGGCCTACGGTACCCCCGGGACGGACACACGGACGTACACCGTCGTCCCACCCCCGGGGGTGGACTCGATGTCGACCGAGCCGTTGACCAGGGCGGCCCGTTCCCGCATCCCGACCAGGCCCAACCCCCCGACTGCACGCGGCGTGCCGATCGCCCGGTCCGGGTCGAAACCGTGCCCGTCGTCCTCGACGATGGCCGTCAGCCGGCCGTCCCGGTGTTCCAGCAGGACGCCGACCCGGGACGCCCCGGCGTGCTTGAGGACGTTGGTCAGGGCCTCCTGGACGGCCCGGTAGACGGCCGTGGCCGCCCCCGGCGGGAACCGCTTCCCGTCCAGCCCGACGGCCGAGAACTCGGCCGCGATCCCGGCCCGGTCGGCCCAGGCCTCGACGTACGCCCGGGCGGCGGCCGCCAGCCCGGCGTCGTCCAGGGCCGTCGGCCGCAGCTCGACCGCCAGCCGGTGCGTCTCCCGGCCGATCTCCTGGGTCAGGTCGCCGAGCCTTTTGAGCCGGCCGGCGGCCGGGCCGTCGGTCCCGACCTGGGCCTCGGCCACCTTCAGCCCGAGGGCCAGGGCGGCGATCAACTGGCCGAGCGAGTCGTGCAGGTCCCGGGCGATCCGCCGCCGCTCGTCCTCCTGGGCGTGGTCGAGCCGGCGGAGCAGGTCGATCCGGGCGGCGTTCGCCTCGACCAGCTCGGCCGTCCGCTCCCGGACCCGCTCCTCCAGCTCGTCCCGGGCCCGCCGCACCGCCTCCTCGGCCTGCTTCCGGTCGGTGATGTCGTAGGACACGGCCAGGACGCCGGACACCGCCCCGTCCGGGCCGCGGAGCGGCACCCCGCGGGTGACGAAGTGCCGGCCGCCGACCGCGTGTTCGGTCAGGAACGGCTCGCCGCCGAGCGCCCGGCGGCAGTTCGCCTCGGACGCGGCGGCGAGGTCCGGCGGCAGCGCCTCGGCCAGCACCTTGCCCTCGTAGTCGGCCGGGGTGAGTCCGGCGTCCCGCAGCCCCTGCCCCTCGGCCATCTGGTAGCGCAGGTCGTGGCCGACGACGAACACCGCCGCCCCCGGCAGGTTGGCGGCGACCGCCCGGAGCCGCCCCTCGCTGGCCCGGACCGCCTCCTCGGCCTTCCGGCGGGCGGTCACGTCGACCGCCATGCCGACCAGGAACCGCCGCCCGTCCCGCAGCGCCCCGGGGGCGCTGGCGCTGAAGCTCCAATGCCGGTCGCCCGCGGACCGGGTGCGGAGGGCGAACTCCACGTCCAGGGACTTGCGGACCCCCCGGAACAGCTCGTGCATGTGAGCCCGGACGGCGTCCGCCCCCGGCCCGTAGGCCCGGGTCAGCCAGGCGTCGGCGGTCGGGACGTCGGACAGGGCGTACCCGGTCAGCTCGGTCCACGTGTTGCTGACCTGGAGCACCTCCCCGTCCTCGGCCTGCATGATGACCGGGATCGGGGCGTCCTCGATCGCCCGCCGGAACTGCTCCTCGCTCTCCCGCAGGTCGTCCTCGGCCCGCTTCCAGTCGGTGATGTCCAGGGCGAAGCACACCCCCTCCCCGCTCGTCCCCTCGACGAACGCCCCGCCCAGCAGCACCGGCACCGGGGTCCCGTCCTTGCGGAGGTACACCTTCTCGTAGGGCGGCACCTCGCCGGTCGGGGCCGTCCGGGTCTCGGCCGCCGCCAGCTCGGCCGCCAGGTCGGCCGGCGGGGTTATCGCCCGCCAGTCCAGCCGCCCGGCCTCCAGGTCGGCCCGGGTGTACCCGACCATCCGGAGGAAGGCGTCGTTGGCGTCCAGGACCCGGCCGTCCTCCAGGACGGTAAAGATGCCGATCAGGCTGGAGTTGAACAGCCGGCGGTGGCGGGCCTCGCTGGCCCGCAGGGCGGCCTCGGCCGCCTTCCGGGCGGTCACGTCCGCGGCCACCCCGATGATCTGCCGGGCGGTCCCGTCCGGGTCGCGGAGGAACACCGTGTCCCGGCTGATCAGCCACCGCCACGACCCGTCGGCGTGCCGCATCCGGTACGCGTGCTCGAACACCGCCCCGTCGGCCAGCCGGTCGAACCCGCGGTTGCCCGCGACGATGCCGGGCAGGTCGTCCGGGTGGACCAAGGCCGGGATCAGGTCCGGCCCGAGGGCGGCCACCTCGGCCGGGGAGTACCCGAGTACCCGCGTGATCCCGTCGTTGACGTAGACGTTGCGGCCTTCGACCAGGTCGAACACGTAGAGGACGCCGGGGGTGGCGGCGGCGATCCGCTCGAACCGCAGCCGGCCTTCGGCCAGCTCCTGCTCGGTCCGCTTCCGGTCGGTGATGTCGCGGGCCACCCCGTACACCCGCACCACCCGCCCGGCCGCGTCCGCCTCCGGCCGGGTGCGGTACTGCGACCACATCACCCGCCCGCCGCGGGCGACGTGCCGCAGCTCCCCCTCGATCGTCTCCCCGGCCAGCAGCCGGGCCATCTGCCGCCCGGCCTCGGGGCGGTCGTCCGGGTGGACGACCACCCCCCACCCGCCGGCCGCCATCAGCTCGTCCCGGGTGTACCCGAGCAGCCGGGTGAACCCGTCGCTGACCGTCTCGGTGACGGCCGTGCCGTCCGGGTCGATCCGGGCGGAGTACCACCAGTCGCTCCCCAGGTCGGCCACCAGCTCGTGGAACGCCCGGCTCTCCCGCAGGGCGTCCTCCGCCCGCCGCCGCTCGATGAGGTGGGCGGCCAGCAGGGCGTACAGGTCGGCCAGCCGCAGCTCCCGGTCGGTCGGGGTGTGGGGCTCCCGGAAGTGGACCGTCAGCACCCCCTGGAACTCCCCCGCCCGGGTGGTCAGCGGGGTGCTGACGGCGGCCCGGTAGCCGAGGGCGGCACACGTCGGGGCGTGGGCGGCGAACGCCGGGTCGGCCGTCAGGTCGGCCACCGCCACCCGCCTCCCGGTCCGGATGGCGGCGGCACAGGTCGAGTGGAAGTCCCGGTCGATGACCGGGACGGCATCCAGGGCGGCCGGGTCGAACCCGCGGAAGGCGGCGTACCGCAGCCCGTCGGCCGCCGGGTCGTATACCTGGACGGTCCCCCGGTCGGCCCCGTGCAGGGCGAGGGCCGTGTCCAGCACGTCCCCGAGGGCGGCTTCCAGGTCCGGGGCGGTCAGCAGCCGCTCGGACAGCCCGTGCAGCCGGGTCATGGCGTCCAGCTCGGCCGCCAGGGCCGCCTCGGCCCGCTTGCGGGCGGTCACGTCCTCGAACACGTTGATCGCCCCGACGACCCGGCCGGCCCGGTCGTACAGCGGGTCGATGTTCACGCTCGCTACGACCCGGGAGCCGTCCGGCCGTTCGATGACCACCTCCGCGTTCCGCGCCGACCGGCCCTCCCGGGCCGCATCCGCCATCGGGCACCGGTCGTGCGCCAGCGGGGCCCCGTCCGGGGTCCACATCCGGAGCGACCCGCACCACCGCGGGTCGTCGTCCCCGAGCCGGGGCTCCCGGTCCCACAGCTCGGCGGCCCGGCGGTTGTAGAAGGTGAGCCGGCCGTCGGCGTCGCAGGTGTACACCGCCGCCGGCATCAGCGTGACCAACTGGCGGACCCGCTCCTCGCTCGCCCGCAGGGCGTCCCCGGCCCGCTTCGCCGCGTCGATGTTGTTGATGACGGAGACCAGGCCGGTCAGCCGGCCGTCCGCGTCCCGGATCGGCGCGGCGGTGACGCTCGCCCACACCTCCCGGTCATCGTCCCCGCGGTAGAGCATCTCGGCCCCGGGCACCACCCGCTCGCCGCGGAGGGCACGGGCTCCCGGGTAATCGGCCGGCTCGACCGGCCGTCCGTCCGGGTGCCAGGTCCGCCACCGCCAGCCGCGAACCTCGTCCCGGGAGGGGATGACGCCCGTCGGCAGGAACCGCCGCATCTCGGGGTTCGACAGGGTGAACCGGCCGGCGGTGTCGGCCACCCCGACCCCGACCGGCAGGGCCTCGAACAGGGCCCCCAGCCGGGCCTCCGACTCCCGCCGGGCGGCCTCGGCGCGGGCGCGCTCGACCGCGTCCCAGGTCCGCTCGGCGGTCTCCGCGGCCAAGTCGATCTCGTCGCCCGTCCAGCGCCGCGGCGCGGTCGAGAGGACGGTGAGCGCGCCGACCAGCCGGCCGCCCTTGACCAGGGGGACGACGACGAACCCGGCGACGCCCAGGGCGATCACCGCCGGCCGTTCCAGCTCCGAGATCAGCGGCGACGAGCCGGCGTCGTCGACGACCACGGTCCGCCCGTCGCGCAACACCCGGAACACCCAGGCGAAGTCGGCGAACGAGTGGGCCCCGACCATGCTGGCCGCACCTTCGCGCCGGAACTCCCGCGCCACGACGATCGCTTCGGCCGACTCGTCGATCACGCCGTAGTTGACGCTGTCGGCGCCCAAGTGCTCGCCGAGCAGCCGGCCCGTCGCCGCTTGGACCTCGATCGGGTCGGCCAGCGGCCGCAGGGCGTCGCTGAGCCGCAGCAGGAACGCCTGCCGCTCCTCGCTCGCCTTGAGCGCGTCCTCGGCCCGCTTCCGCTCGGTGATGTCGTCGAACAGGGCCGCGAACCGGTCCCCGCCGCGGGGGTAGGCGGCCACGTCGAACACCCGGCCCAGCTCGGGCAGCTCCCGCTCGACCCGGGCCGGCCGGCCGGTGTCGACGACCCCGGCGTAGGTGTCCAGCCAGAACGGCCCGACCCCGGGCAGGATGTCGCCGAACCGGCGGCCGACCACCGCCGCCGGGTCCAGGCCGGTCAGGGTCCCGAACGCGGGGTTGACCTCCAGGGCGCGGAAGTCGACCGCCCGCCCCCGGTCGTCGCGGACCAGCTCGCACAGGGCGTACCCCTGGCTCATCGTCTCGAACAGGGTGCGGTACTGCTCGTCGCTGGCCCGCACCTCGCCCGCCCGCTCGGCGACCCGCCGCTCCAGGTCGGCCGTGCCGGCCGCGGCCGCGTCCAGGGCGGCGACCGTCTGGTAGCCGGCGGCGGCGAACCGGGACAGGCTCGTCAGCAGCCGCAGGTCCTCGGCGTCGAACCTCCGGTCCGGGGCGTGGGCGATCGCACACACCGTCCCGACCGGCCGGCCGCCGACGTGGAACGGGACCAGCAAGGTTTCGGCGAACGGCGGGTCGACCGCGACCGGGTACGCGAGGTGCCGCTCCGGGTGGACGAACAGGAGGGGGGCGTCCCGGTCGATCACCACCCCGCACGGGCTGGCGTCCCGGGGCAGCGGCCCGCCGGCCTGGGCCGCCCACGCCCCGGCGACGGCCGGCCACCGGAACCGCCCGGGGCCGTCGGCCGGCTCCAGGATGGAAATGCCGGCCGACCCGGCCCGGCACAGGTCCAGCACCAAATCAACGAGCTTCTGG
>JAIEQN010000728.1 GCA_019747685.1 Gemmataceae bacterium | reverse complement strand
CGAGGTGTCGAGGTGGAGGGCGTCGGTGAACTCGTCGTTCCGGACGACCCGGGCCGGCAGGCTGCTGCCGGTGCCGGCGAGTGCCACCCCGAGCAGTTGGCTCATCGGTCCAGACCCGGCCGAAGGTGCGGAGGGAGGGGTTCGGATTAGGTGTAGCGAATGAACCCCGGGCCGCCACCCCGCGGCGGTTGGTCGCCCGGCCCCGCCGTGGTAAAATCGGGGGACCGACGGGGGTGGCCGATGGCCGACGACGGGATGCCGTGGTACGCCGACGGGCTGGGGTTCGCCTGCACCCGGTGCGGCCACTGCTGCACCGGGGAGCCGGGGTTCGTCTGGGTGACGGACGAGGAGGTCGCGGCCCTGGCGGCGTTCCGCAAGGAGCCGGTCGAGGAGTTCACGGCGGTGTACACCCGCAAGGCCCGCGGCCGCCGGACCCTGAAGGAGAAGGCCGGCGGCGATTGCGTCTTCTTCGAACGGGGGAAAGGCTGCACCGTCTACCCGGTCCGGCCGCCGCAGTGCCGGACCTGGCCGTTCTGGGAGAGCAACGTCGAGACCCCCGAGGCGTGGGAGCAGACCAAGGCCGTCTGCCCCGGGTCCGGCCGGGGCGAGTTGATCCCGGCCGACGAGATCACCCGGCGGGTGAGGGTCATCAGGCTATGACCCCGGACCTGCGGGCGGCGGTGCTGGGCGTGTACGCCGAGGTGGACCGGGCGGTGGCGGCGGCCGGGCCGCGGTGCGACGCCTCCGGTCGGTGCTGCCGGTTCACCGAGTACGGCCACACCCTGTTTCTGAGCCAGTTCGAGGCCGAGCTGCTGCTCGAAGCGGCCCCGCCGTATGACACCCCGGTGTCACGCGACGGCTGCCCGTTCCAGGTGGACAACCTCTGCACCGCCCGCGACGCCCGGCCGCTCGGCTGCCGCGTCTACTTCTGCGACCCGGCCTACCAGGAGACCGGGAACCGGATCACCGAGGAGGCGGTCGCGGCCCTGAAGCGGCTGGCCGACGACCACGAGGCCGGCTGGCGGTACGCCCCGCTCCACGTCGTCCTGAACGAGGCGGCGCGGCCGGCCGCTCCGGCGGCGGATAGGATGCCCCCGGCCGGCGGCCGCGTCCCGCTGCCGGTCGTGTGACCCCGGAACGGAGGCACCCGTGACCCCACGCCGCATCGCCGCCGCCCTGGCCTTCACACTCACACTCACACTCACACTCCGAGCCGGCGACTGGCCCCAGTTCCTCGGGCCGAACCGGGACGGGACCAGCCCGGAGAAGGTCGCCCCGTGGGGGGGCGAGCTGAAGCCGGCCTGGAAGGCCGCGGTCGGCGACGCCCACAGCTCGCCGGTGGTCGCCGGCGGGGTGGTGTACGCCTTCTACCAGCCGAAGGGGAAGGACGCCGACGCCCTGGCCGCGTTCGACGCCAAGACCGGCCAACGACTGTGGGAGAAGAGCTACCCCCGGGAGGCGTACAACCCGGCGTTCGGGGCCGGCCCACGGTCCACCCCGACCGTCGCCGGCGGGAAGGTCTACACCCTCGGCAACACCGGGGTGCTGGCCTGCTGGGGCGCCAAGACCGGCGAGGTCGCCTGGAAGGTCGACACGCTCAAGGAGTTCAAGGCCCCGAACCTGACGTTCGGGGTGTCCGGGTCGCCACTGGTGTACGACGGCAAGGTGGTCGTCAACGTCGGCGGCAAGGGGGCCGGGGTGGTGGCGTTCGACGCCGCCACCGGCAAGCCGGCCTGGCAGGCGGGCGACGATTCGGCCAGCTACTCGTCGCCGATCGTTGCGGAACTGGGCGGCAAGCCGACGGTGGTGGCCCTGACCGGGGCCGGGCTGGTCGGCCTCGACCCGGCCACCGGCAAGGAGCGGTGGCGGCACCCGTTCAAGGACCTGTTGCAAGAGAGCGCGACCACGCCGTTGGTCGCCGACGGCCTCTTGATCGGCAGCTCGGTGACGCTCGGGAGCGTGGCCCTGAAGGTCGGCGAGGGCAAGGTCGAGCCGGCCTGGAAGGCGGCCAAGCTGAACTGCTACTTCTCGACCCCGGTGGCGGCCGGGACCGGCCACCTGTACATGCTCAACGGCAAGCTGAGCATCAACCCGACGATCACCCTGCGGTGCGTCGAGACGGCCACCGGGAAGGTGAAGTGGGAGAAGCCGGACGTGGGCAAGTACCACGCCGCCCTGGTCCGGACGGCCGATGACCGGCTCCTGATGCTCGACGACGGCGGCCGGCTGGTCCTGTTCGCGGCCGACCCGGGGGGGTACAAGGAGCTGGCCCGGGCGAAGGTGTGCGGCCCGACCTGGGCGCACCCGGCCCTGGCCGACGGCCGGGTCTACCTGCGGGACGAGAAGGAACTGATGTGTGTTCCGCTGAACTGAGCCGCACAGGCCGGGAGGCCTGTGCCACCAAGACTTACTTCCGGTGGCACAGGCCTCCCGGCCTGTGCGGTTGAACGCCGAGGTGTCCCGTGGTCGTCGGGCTGATCCTCGCGGCCGGGTTGATCGTCTTCGGGGTGGGGACCGCGGCCCGCCAGCGGCGGACACTCCGCCGGTTGCGGGAGGAACGGTTCCTGCCGAGCGACGACCGGGCCTACCTGAAGGGGCAGGTCCGCCGGCGGCTGGCCACGTCGGCGGTGCTCGTCCTGCTCGGGGGGATGATCGGGGGGGCGTTCCTGTCCGGGATGGAGGCCCGGGCGAACGCCATCGCCGACCGCCAGCGGCGGGCCGACGCCCCCCCGGCCGACCCGGAGGCCGACCCCGGCCGGCCGCCCGACCCGCCGCCCCCGCCGTCCGAGGAGGACCGCCAATTCGTCCAGGTGTGGGGCGTGTTCTGGATCGGGGTGCTGGTCCTGGTGTTCGCCGCCTGCTGCCTGGCGGTGTTCGACTTCTGGGCCACCCGCAAGTACTGGATGGCCCAGTACCGCATCCTCAAGGCCGAGCACGAAGCCAAACTCCGGCGGGACCTGGCCGTCTACCGGCAGACGAAGGATAACGCCCGGATGACCGGACTCGGGCGGGGGAAGAAGCCGCCCGACAAGGACGACACCGCCGAGGAGCCGCCGGCGGAGTGAGGCGCACAGGCCGGGAGGCCTGTACCACCCGGAGTACAGCACAGGCCGGGAGGCCTGAGCCACCAAAACCAGGGCTTGGTGGCACAGGCCTCCCGGCCTGTGCCCATCAGGGGTGCCCCATGACCGCCCTTATGCTGCTCGCCCTGTCGTTCGCCGCCGATCCGCCGGCCCCGCCGAAGGAGAAGGAGCCGGACTACGAGGCCGAACTGAACGACAAGCTGGCCGAGGGCGTTACCCCCGCGACGAACGCCAACGTCCTCCTCTGGAGGGCGTTTGGCCCCCGCCCGGAGGGCGGGGACGGGATGCCGGCCGAGTACTTTCAGCGGCTCGGGGTCGACCCGCCCCCGGCCGCCGGGGATTACTTCGTCGACCTGACGAAGTTCGCCCGGGACCGGCTGGAGGTCGAGCCGGAGGAGTTCCAGGCGCTTTACGACCAGCAGACCCGGGCGTCCCGCCGGCCGTGGACGGCGAAGGACCTGCCTCAGATCGCCGCCTGGCTGGCGGCCAACGAGAAGCCGCTGGCGGTCGTCGTCGATGCGACCGAGCGGCCGGCCTACTACAACCCGCTCGTCTCCCGCCGGGACCAGGACGGGAAGCCGACCGGGCTGATGGGGGCCTTGCTACCGAGCGTCCAGAAGTGCCGGGAGGTGGTTCTCGCGCTGACCGCCCGGGCCATGCTCCGGCTCGGCGAGGGGAAGGCCGACGCCGCCTGGGCCGACCTCTTGGCCTGTCACCGGCTCGGCCGGCTGGTCGGCCGGGGCGGGACGCTGATCGAGGCCCTGGTCGGGTACGCCCTCGACGCCGTCGCCACCAACGCCACCCTCGGCTACCTCGACGCCGCCGGGCCGACCGCCGACCAGCTCCGCGGCCGGCTGAAGGACCTCCAGGCCCTGCCGCCGATCCCGCCGATCGACCGCCAGCTCGATGTCGGCGAGCGGTACTTCTACCTCGACGCGCTCCAGGGCATCCGCACCGGCCGGCTGGACTTCGACGGCAAGATGCTCGGCGAGGCGGAGCGGAAGGGCCTGGCGATGATCGACTGGAAGCCGGCCGAGGAGATGGGCCGGCGGCTGTACGACCGGATGGCCGCGGCCGCCCGGCTGCCGACCCGGGCCGAGCGGCTGCGGGAACTCGAGGCGATCGAGGCCGAGGTGGCCGAACGGGTGAAGAAGTACCGGCCGCGGGAGGACAACCTGCTGGCCCGGCTGCTGGCCAAGCCGAAGACCCCGGCCGAGGTCGGGGAGGCGATCGGGAACACCCTCACCGGGCTGCTGCTGCCGGCCCTGGGGAAGATGGTCGATACTCGCGACCGGGCCACCCAGGTCGAGCGGAACCTGTCCGTCGCGTTCGCCCTGGCCGCCTACCGGGCCGACCACGGGAAGTACCCGGCGGCCCTGGCCGACCTCGCCCCGGGCTACCTGAAGGAGGTGCCGGACGACCTGTTTTCGGGCAAGCCGCTCGTCTACCGGCCGGCGGCGGACGGGTACTTGCTCTACAGCATCGGGCCGAACGGGAAGGACGACGGCGGCCGGTCGCCGGACGACGACCGGAAGGACTACGACCTCGTGGTGCGGATGCCGGTGCCGAAGGCGGACAAATGACCCGGGGTTTGCACCCCGGGCTACATTCGGTCGCCGCTCCGCGGGTCCGAGAACCCGGAGTCCCGGAGGGACGACCGGCCGTAGCCCGGGGTGAAAACCCCGGGTCGCTGGCGGGCCGACCTCACTCGCACTCGTCGCAGCCCACCACCGGCCGGCGGTGCGGGCCGATCCGCCCGGTCAGCCGGAACCCGGCCGCATGCGACTTGGTCGCCACCGGCCCGGCCTCGTCCGACATCACGATCGTGTCCCCGGGCAGGACGATGATGTTCTCCCGCGGGTCCCGGGCCGCCTCGGCCAGGTCCACCAGGATCGGCACGCTCCGGCTGCACCCGACCGGCCGGTTCACCACCACCGCCCCGCACGCCGGGGCCGGGCACCCGGCCCGGGCTACCGCCTCCAGCACCCGCAGGTCGGCGTCCGGCGGCAGCGGGTGCTGCCCGCACCCGGCCCCGCCCACCACCGTGTACAGCTCGGCCCCCCGGGCCTCGACGTGGACGGTGTCGCCGTCGTGCAGGGTGATGTCGGCCTCGGTGATCGGCGGCACCTCGCCCGGCCGTACCCGGGTCGGGACCCGGACCCAGCTCGCCGACGGCCCGGACCCGCGGCGGACCGTCACCACCGGGTTCGCCCCCGGCCCGGGCAGCCCGCCGGTCCGGGTCAGGGCTTCGAGCAGGTCGTTCCGGTCGCCTTCGAGCAGGAGGCTGAACCCGCCCTCCGGCGACGGCACCGGGGCGTCGTCCCGGACCACCAGCACCCGCACCCGCCGGGGCTGGAGCAGGTCCACCGTCACCCGCTCCTTGCCCGGCACGATCAGCTTCTTGTCCACCGTGATCGCCTTGACGATCGCCTGCCGGACCTCGGGTAGCGTCATGCCCCGGACCTGCACCGGCGGGACTTCGGGGATGAGGATGGTACCGTCCCCCTGGACGGTCAGCGGGTAGCCCTGGGCGGCCGGGGTCGGGGCGGTCGGGTTCGGGTTCGGGGTGACGGGCACCGGCCCGCGGACCCCGAGCACGTCCTCGGCGAACACCGCCAGCACGTCGCCGGTGTCGACCCGGTAGGCCGGCGGCGGGGCCTTGCGGAGGAGGTTCAGCGGGACCGGTTCGAGCGGCCCGCGGTGCCGGCAGACGACCTCGGCCGGGAGCCGGCGGACCGGGATGCCGTCCGGGGCCGGGCAGCCGTCCGGGCCGAGGTGGCCGC
>JAIEQN010000533.1 GCA_019747685.1 Gemmataceae bacterium | reverse complement strand
GGAGCCGGCGCGGTCGTGGCGGGTCGCGGGCGACGGCGTCGAGGTGGCGACCGACCGGGGGACGTACCGGGCGGCCCGGCTGGTCGTCACGGCCGGGGCGTGGGCGACGAAGCTCCTCGCCGGCCTCGGCGTCCCGCTCACCGTCATGCGGCAGGTGCTGCTCTGGTTCGACACGGCCGGCGACGGGCGGTTCCGCCGGGACCGGTTCCCGATCTTCCTGGCCGACGTGCCCGGGGGGCCGTTCTACGGGCTGCCGGCGATCGACCGGCACGGGCTGAAGGTGGCCCGCCACTACGGGGCGCCGGAGCTGCCGAACCCGGACGGCATGACCTGGGAGACGACCGCGGCCGACGCCGGGCCGGCCCGCCGGTTCCTGGACGAGTACGTCCCCGGCCTCGGCCCGCTCACGAAGGCCCAGGCGTGCATGTACACCCTGACCCCGGACCGGCACTTCGTCATCGACCTGCACCCGCACCACCCGCAGGTGGCGGTGGCCTGCGGGTTCAGCGGGCACGGGTTCAAGTTCTGCCCGGCCGTCGGGGCGGTGCTGGCCGACCTGGCCGAGACGGGGCGGACCGAGTTGCCGATCGGCCGGTTCCGGGCGGGGCGGTTCGGGACACGGACCCCTCCCCCCGGCCCCCTCCCCTGAGAAGGGAGGGGGAGAAAGAGCGGCCGTCTGGTCCCCCCTCTCCCCCCGGGGGAGGGGGTTTGGGGGTGGGGTCCGTTCGACTACACCCCCGCGTGCCGGGCGTACAGGGTGTCGAACTCCGGGCTGGTCTTCCTGGCCCCGGCCTTCAGGTCCCGCAGGAGCTGCCGCTCCAGCTCGTCGGCCTGCCGGTCGGCGAACAGGAAGTTCTTCAGCCAGGCGGCCTCGACGGCCGTGATCTCCCCGTCGGCCAGGACCGCCTTCTTGACCACCTCGAACACGAACTGGTGGAACTCGACGATCGCCTTCGGGGCGGCCCGGCGGAGGTCGATCAGGAACTCGGCCTCGTCCTTGCTGACCGCCCGGTCGGCCAGGATGTGCCGCTTGACCAGCTCCGTCTCCTTCCGCTCGATGTACCCGTCGGCCAGGATCAGGTCCCGGGCCAGCTTCTTCCAGTCGGCCATCGGCGCGTCTCCGCGGGGTGGGGCTGCCGGCACTGTACGGGAACCGCCGGCCGGTCGGCTACTGAGGTCGGGTGTCGGGTTCATGCCGAAATTTTCCGGATTTTCCGCCTTGCCATTACCGGCCATGACATGTAGCGTCAGTATTGCCGCGGCCCCCTCGACCGCGGCCCCCTCGACCGCGGCCCCCTCGACCGCGGCCCCCTCGACCGCGGCCCCCTCGACCGCGGCCCCCTCAGGAGGAGTCATCATGCTGGCCCGAAGCCTGATCACCAGCGGCGCGTTCTGCGCGATGGCCGCCCTGGCCGCCGAAGTCGGCGTGCCGGCCTCGGTCCAGGGCGTTCCGGAATGATACGGGATATGCATCACCGACACCGGGCGGTCGTGTCCCTGCGAGGACAAGCACGACGGCAACACGGGTGACGACTGGTGCTGCCCGCGGGGCCTGGACGAGAACCCGATCTACGACTGCTCGCCCCCCGACGAGAACAAATGCAAGACACACGATTCGAAAACCGGCCAGCCGTACATGAGGCCGTGCCGCGGCTTGTGGCGGCAGAAGGCCAACTGCGGAACCGTGCTGGGCATCGACTTTTGCGATGCATTCGGCGTAAAGACGCTTGTTACCTGTAACCTCGCGCAGGCGACGTGTTCGAAGTAGTCCTCCGGCTCGATGGTGCGGACAACCGACGCGGACGACCCCATGAGAGTCTCACTCCTCGCCGTCGTGTTGGTCAGCGGCTGGGCGCCGGCGTTAGGCCGGGCGGAAGACGGTGACGCCCTCCGCGACCGGGCGGTGGCGGCCCACGAGGCTTCGCTGGCCGCGATCCGGACGCTCCGGGCGACGGTCGCGGTGTCCGTCGAACTGACCGAAGATAGCACCGTCCCCAACGCGGCGGAGTTGCGGCGAGCGTCGCCGACGCTGCCCGGGTTCAACGGCGAGTACCGCCGGGACGGCCAGCGGGTGCGGATCGACACCCGTGAGGGGCCGACCGGCACGCTGGCGACGATCATCAACTTGGCCGACCGGACCACGCTGACGCGCCGCGAGGCGGTCGGTGCCGGGGCGCGGTCCGGGTCGGTGGAGGCGACGAGCCGTCGGGACGTGGCCCACGACAGCCCCCTGGATCTGGGCGACGGGTACCTCTTCTTCCTCCCCCACCCTGTCCCGCCCGACTACGAAGCGGCCGTGCCCCTGGCCCGGGCCGTGGCCCGGGCCAAACGGGTGACCGCCCGGACGGAAGTATTGGACGGGGCCGAGACCGTCCGCCTCGACCTGACGATGGACGGGAACGGGAACCGGTTCGAGGTCTGGCTCGATGTAGGGGCCAACTACCTGTTCCGCCGCATCCGGACGGTCCTCCGGGGCGACCCGTCGTTGGAGTGCCGCATCTCGGAGTACGCCGAGCCGAAGCCGGGCGTCTTTGTCCCGGCCCGGGCCGAGCGGGTCGTCTTCCGGGCGAGCCGGTGCGTGCTCACCGTCTCGGACATCCGGGTGAACGAGCCGATCCCGGCCTCGCTGTTCGACACGCGGCTGCCAGCCGGAACCCGGGTGACCGACCACGAGGAGGGGAAGATCTATGAGGTTGGCGCCATCGGCATCCCGGAGAAGGTCGTCGGGCGGGTGATCTTTACGCCGCCGATCAACTCGTCCATGTCCACTTCACTCGCGGCCACCCCGCTCGACGCCGACGAGCCCGGCCGGTGGTCGTGGCCCCGGGTCCTGTTGGGGGTGTCGATCCTGCTGGTCGTCGGCGGGTTGGTCGTCCGGCAGCGGCGGCGGGCCGCCGGCTGACCGGGTGGGGTGCCGTTCCGGGGGGCTAAGGCCATGCGGCGGGTATTGGCCGTCATCGCGGTGGTCGCGGCGGGGGTTGCCGCCGCGTGGTGGGCTTACCCCCGGCCGGCGGCCGAGCCGGCCGGCGGGCCCCGGGTTCGGTGCCCGGAACGGATCGACGCGGGGTCGGCCGAGGTCGGGCAGACGGTCGAGGCCGTCCTGCCGGTCGGCAACGACGGCCCTATCCCCTTAACGCTCTCTGAATTGTCCACCGACTGTAGCTGCCTAGGCGCGTTCATCCTGCCGGACCGGCATCCGCTGACCCATACCCCATCGCACACCGTTTCCCCGGGCGGCGAGGCCAAGGTGCTGTTCCGGTTGCGGGTGTCGGGGGCACACGGCGTCCGGACCGACCGGGTCGTCCGGTTCCGGACGGACGACCCGGACCGCCCGTCCGTCGAGGTCCGTATCGACTTCGTCCCGCTCGCCCGGTACTTCCCGGACCCGGTCCACCTCCGGTTCGACCCGACCGACCCCGACGGCCCGCCCGCCGAGTTCGGGGTGTTCGCCACCGACGCGGCCGACCGGGCGACGGTCCGGGCGGTCGTGGCCGATGACCCCGGCCGCCTGAAGGTCGAGTGGGTGCCCGACCCGACCGACGGCCCGCCGGTCGCCGCCGCCGGGGCCACCAACTCCCGCCGGCTCGGGCGGGGTCGGGTCGCGGTGGCCGGCCCCCTCGACGGTGGGTCGGTCGCCTCCAGCATCCGCGTGTACGTCGACGGCCGGGACGACCCGGTCGCCGTGGTCGCGGTGGCCGCGGCGGCACGGACGCCGGTTGCGCTGGCCCCGGCGGTCCTCTACCTGCCGCGGTCGTCGTCGGCCGGGCCGATCTACTCCGCCACCGCCATCTGTCGCACGGCGGGCGGGCCGGAGGACGGGCTGACGGTCGGCCCGGTGCCCGCCGGGGTAGCCGTCGAGGTCGAGAAGCCGGCCGACAGTCCGGTCGTGAGGTACGTCCGCGTGACCTGCGACCCCGAGGCCCGGGACGTGACTATCCCCCTGACCGTTCGCACCGGCGGGCGGGACCACCCGCTCGCCCTACGGGTGGTCGTCGCCCCCCGGCCGGAGGTGCCCAAGCCATGACCGCGGGCCGGCCGATGAGGGCGGGGTTCACTCTGGTCGAGGTGGTGGTCGTCCTCGCCGTGATCGGCATCCTGGTCGCCCTGCTCCTGCCGGCCGTGCAGGACGTCCGCCGGGCCGCCGCCCGGGCCGACTGCCTGAACCGGGTCCGTCAGGTCGCGCTCGGGTTGCACGCCTACCACGACGCCCACGGCCGGCTGCCGGGGCCGGTCGCCGAGTACCACGACCCCACGGTCTTCACCCGGCCCGGCACAGGTCAGGACGTGTGCTGGCCGGCCAAGCTCTTGCCGCATGTCGGCGAGGACGCCCTGGCGGCGGCCACCCGGGCGGCCCTGGCCGAGACCCCGAACGTGTTCCGGTCCCCGCCCCACGTCGGGCTCGGGTCAGCCGTCCGCCTCTACACCTGCCCGGCCGACCACCGGCTGCCCGGACCGGTCTCGGAGCCGGACGGGAAGACAGTCGGGATCACGTCGTACCTCGGCGTCATCGGTACCGGCCGGGGGGCATACGTCATCGGCGGACGGGTGGTGACGGCGCCGGGCGACCAGCGGGGCATGTTCGGATCGCCCGGGGGCACCCGGCTGGCGGACGCGACGGACGGGTTGAGCCAGACCCTGCTGATCGGCGAGCGGCCCCCGGACCCGGGGTTCGAGAGTGGTTGGTGGTACGTCCCGAACGGCCGGGCCACCCTCCCGTCCCAGCCGGTCCTAGGGGTTACGGCCGCTGGGGTGGGCGGGTACACCTGCCGGCCGAACGGTGCGGAGCCGGACGGCCCGGGCGGGGCGGTGGTAGGGCTGATGGTGTATGGCCCCGGCCGGTTCGACAACCCATGCGACGCCCTCCACTTCTGGAGCGCCCACCCGGGCGGTGCGAACTGGGCGATGGCGGACGGGTCAGCCCGGTTCGTCCCGTACTCCGCCCGCCCTGTCATGCGCGCGCTGGCTAGTGGCAGCGGCGGGGAGATCGTCATCCCGTAGCCGGCGGGTGTCAGCTCCACCGCCGGCCGATCGGCTACTTCGCCGGCCGGCCGGCGTTCACGACGGTCATCCCGCCGTACCCCTCCCGCCAGCCGGCCCGGAACTCGATCCGCCCGGCGGCGTCCGCCTCGCCCAGCCGGGCCGTCCAGTCCTTCGCCAGCCGGCCGTCCCGGTCGAGGTAGACCTTTACCAGGTATTTCCCGTCCGGCAGTCCGGGCTTGTCCTGCCACGCCTTCGCCCGGGCCGACCCCTTCGCGGCCAACAGCGTCAGGTTGTGCTGCCAGAGCTTCCCCTTCCCCCACACCACCCGGTCCGAGACGGCGACCGGGGCGTCCTCCCACGCCCCGCGGGCGTCGTCCCAGGCGTACACCCGGGCCTGGAGGAACTTGTCGCCCCACTCCGGCGGGCAGTTCTCCAGCTTCAACCAGAGGTCGGTCCCGAACCGGTCCGGCCCGGCCTCGGCCGGGGGCAGGTCCTTGGCCGCCGCGTACTTCCCGCCGCGGATCGCGGCCACGTCCTCGACCCAGGCCCGGAACCCCTTGTAGGCGTCGTCCCCGACGGCGAACTTGACCCCGCCCTCGTGCTTCTCGCCCAGCGGCTTGCGGAGCAGCAGGCTGTTTTCGGGCTTGGCCGGGTCGATCAGCTTGGAGGCGATCAGGTAGTCCATCGTGGCCGCCGGGCCGGCCTGCTTCACCCACGCCACCCGGTCTCCGTACTCCTGGCGGTGCTTGTCGTTCTGGGGGGTGCCCTCGGTGTGGCAGTTCATGCACCGGAACCGCCAGGCCCAGACGTTGTTCTCGAACGAGGCCAGCAAGCGGTCGGCCCGGGCGTGGCGGATGACCTCCGGCGGGCGGGCCGGCT
>JAIEQN010001161.1 GCA_019747685.1 Gemmataceae bacterium | reverse complement strand
GCTGGCAGCTCAAGGCCGGGATGAACTCGGTCCTGGACGACATCCGGAACAACCACCCGAACGACTCGGTCGGGATGGTGATGTTCTCGTACAGCGCGTACAAGAACATCCGGGTGGCCCAGGGGCAGGACTTCCTGGCCCTGAAGAACGCCCTGTTCTACCCGAAGTCGCTGCTGACCGCCATCCGGGGGGGCGACCTGACCAGCGAGGTCCGGCCGTACACCGACACCTGGGCGAGCGTGGCCGGGGACGAGGTGCCCAACGCCAACGGGTCGACCGACCCGAACACCGGGCTGATGCTGGCGTTCAACCTGCTCAGCCCGTCGTCCAGCCTGCCGGCCGTCTACGGGACGGTCCGGGGGCGGCGGGGGGCGGCCAAGATCGTCATCTTCGAGACCGACGGGGTGCCGAACTCGTACTCCAACTTCACCCTCAACCTGAAGGGGTACGACACCTACTACTCCAGCCTCACCAACGGGGGCAGCCCGGGCAACGGGGTCGAGCCGTCGATGAGCCGGGCGGTGACGGTGGCCCAGCAGATCGCCAAGCCGATGGCCACGGTCAACACCGCCGGGGTGGACAGCGGGCTGAGCCTGGCCAGCGCCCGGGCCAAGGTCTACCCGATCGGGTTCGGGGACCTGTTCGACGCCACCCTGGCCCCGGACGCGACGTTCCGGCCGACGGCCCTGCAGTTCCTGGCGAACGTCGGGGTGGCCGGCGGGACGGTGTCGGCCGGGGCGACCAGCCCGCCGCCCAACCAGATCATCACCGGGTCCTACGCCAACCGGATCAGCACCCTCCGCACCTGCCTCCAGCAGATCTTCCAGAGCGGGGTGTCGGTGACGCTCATCGAGTAGGGGAGAGGGGGGAGGGGTTAGAACGACCCGGGGCCGGCGGTCGGACCGGCCGGTGGGTTGGCAACCGCTCGGCGACCTCGTAGGCCGCCAGCGGGACCAGCCAACTGGCCCAGGCCGCGGCGCCGTACGCGGCCTCGGGGTTCGGCACCCCGACCAGCCCGGCCGCCCCCGAAATCAGCCGGAGGGCGACGGCCGAACAAATCAGGACGTAGGTGCGGTTCATCCACCGGCGGTGCCGGTCGTAGCCGCCGCGGCGGGCCTGGACGACGCCGGCGACCGCACACCCGGCGGTGGCCGCCGACAGCGCGAGGAAGCTCAGCCCCGCCGGCCAGCCGCCGAAGGCGTGCCGGGCCATCACCGCCCCGCTCGGGAGCACGACCGCCAACAGCACGACGACGTAGACCCGGCCCAGCCGGCGGTGCAGGCCGCCGTACCGACGCCGAACGTGCCCGCTCAGCAGGACCAGCCCGCCGGCCAGCACGACCGGGCCGGACAGGATGTGGGCGTAGAACGCCGCCCGGTAGAGGCCGGCGAATGTCGCCTCCCGGCCTTGCAGGAAGAGCGAGTCGAAGTTCGGCGGGAAGTAGTCCGGGTAGTTCAGCAGGACGGCGACCAGCACCCGCAGCACCAGGGCGACCGCGAGCCAGCGGAGGGCTGCCGTGAGGATGCGATACCGCACGGGGGTGCTCAGTCCAGGTCGGCCCGGTCCCCGCCGGCGATGGTGATCGCGGCGGCCAGCCTGTTCGGGTCGACCGAGAGGCGGACGGAACGGACCGAGCCGTCGGCCATCCCGGCGTGGAACACCCCGGGGTGGCCGCCGTACGGCCGCCCGTCGCCGGCCGGCGGCACGTCGGCCGGGTCGAACCCGCGGAGGTTCGACGCCCCGCCGCGGGCCCACGGCCCGAGGCCGGCCCGCGTCTCCAGCAGGGCGACTGTGCCCGATGTCCCGTCCCGGATCATCGCCGGCGTGGTCCGGCGGTCGTAGCCCATGAAGCCGTTGCCGGCCGCGCCCGCCGGCCGCCCGGGGGCGTCGAGCCCGACGCCGGCCATCGCCACGTAATGCGTGACCGGGTCGGCCGCCAACGCCACATCCCCGGCGGGGCAGAGGTAAGTCCTCACCCACGTCTGGGCGGCCGGGAGGTTCCCCGCGTACCCCCCGGCGGCGTCGAACTGCCGGAACACGGCGTCCTGCTCCAGGTACGGCAGCACCGCGACCATCCAACTGAGCCGGTCCTCGGGGACCGCCCCCGGCCCAAAGCACCCCGGGGGAAACGAGGGGCTGGTGGGCTGGTCCGGATCGCCCGAAGACGAGAAGGGAATCGGCCGACCGTTCGACTCGTAGTTGTGCAGGGCCAGTAGGAGTTGTTTGAAGTTGTTCCGGCAGCGAGCGCGGGCGGCGGGCTCACGGACGCGGCGGACCGCCGGCAGCATCAGGCCGATCAGGACCGCGACGATGGCGATGACGACGATCACCTCGATCAGGGTGATCCCCTGGCGTGACGGCCGGGGCATGGCGGACCCTCGCGGCGGGGGGTGGGTCGGCATCGGGGACTCACCCCCCGCTCCTGAACCACGCCGGACGGGCGGTTTCCTTCCACACAATTCGTGTCCTACGCTTCGGCTGTCACCATTCGGAATCATCCCCCGGAGGTGGGCGGGTGGACGCGGCCGTGTTCGAGGACGTGGCCAAGACGTACCGGACCGGGCTCTGGGGCCGGTCCGGGGTCGCCGCGGTGCGCGGGGTGTCGCTGGCCATCCCGGCCGGCGGGGTCTTCGGCCTGCTCGGCCCGAACCGGGCCGGCAAGACGACCCTGGTGAAGCTCTTGTTGGGCCTGTGCCGGCCGACCGCCGGGGCCATCACCCGGCTCGGCTCGCCGGCGGCCGACCCGCGGACCCTGGCCCGGGTCGGGTACATGCACGAGAACCACGCCTTCCCGCGGTACTTGTCGGCGGTGGACCTCCTGCACTTCTACGGCGGCTTGGCCGGGGTCGGGACGGCCGACCTGGGGCCGCGGGCCGCCGCCCTCCTGGAGCGGGTCGGGCTGGCCGACCGGCAGGACGACCTGGTCGGCCGGTTCAGCAAGGGGATGGTCCAGCGGCTCGGGCTGGCCCAAGCCCTGATGAACGACCCCGACCTGCTGGTGCTGGACGAGCCGACCGAGGGGCTCGACCTGTTCGGCCGGCAGTTGCTGCGGGACGTGGCGAACGAATTCCGGGCGGCCGGGAAGACGGTGCTGCTGGTGTCGCACGTCCTGACCGAGGTCGAGGCCCTGTGCGACCGGGTGGCGGTGCTGGCGGCCGGCAAGGTGGTCCACACCGGGCCGCTGGCCGAGCTGGTCCGGGGCCGGCCGCTGGAGGCCGCCCTGCGGCCGCTGTACGAGCAGGGGGTGGCGGCGTGAGGGCGGCCGGCAGCCAGACCGAACGTCCGCCTCACTCGCCTTCCCTCCTGCAAGGAAGCGAGGAGCTGGCCCGTTCTTCACCTCCCCCCTTGCGGGGGAGGTCGGAACGGCAGGGCCGTTCCGGGTGGGGGGTGGCTGGCGGCGGTCCGGGAACTCGCCCCCCACCCGCCGCGTCGCTGCGCTCCCGCGGTGACCTCCCCCGCAAGGGGGGAGGTGAAAACCCGGCGGCCGCCGTGTCGCCCACGCCCGCATGCCCGGAGGCCCCGTGACCACGTTCCCGGCCGCGATCCGGACCGTCCGGTGGATGGTCCGGGACACCTTCCGCCAGGCGGCCGCCAGCCGCCTCTTGGCCGTCATGCTCGGGCTGACCGGGCTGTGCGTCGTCTTCTGCCTGGGTGTGTCCGTCTCCGGCGACGAGGCCCGGGAGAAGCACCCGGACGAGCTGCCGCTGTACGTCCCGAAGTCGCAGGCCGACGAGAAGGTCCGGGACGAGGGGATCACCGTCCCGGGCGGCGAGGTGTCGCTCGGGTTCGGGCTGGCCCGGTTCGAGGTGACGAAGAGCCGGGCGGACGCGATCCGGGTGGTGCAGGTCTGGCTGGCCGGGGTGCTGGCCGACACCGCCGGGGTGCTCTTGGCGTTGCTCTGGACGGCCGGGTTCCTGCCGACCTTCCTCGACCCGCAGGCGGCCACGGTGCTGCTGGCCAAGCCGACCCGGCGGGGGGCGGTGCTGGCCGGGAAGTACCTGGGGGTGGTCGGGTTCGTCGGCCTCCAGGCGACCGCGTTCACCGCCGGGACGTGGCTGGCGCTCGGGATCAGCACCGGCGTCTGGGACGGGGCGTACTGGCTGGCGGCCCCGCTGCTGGTGGTCCACTTCGCCGTCTTCTACGCGGTCAGCAGCTTCCTGGCCGTCTGCACCCGGAGCACCGTCGTCTGCGTCTTCGGGACGCTCTTGTTCTGGCTGTTGTGCTGGGCGATGAACCTGACCCACCACCGGCTCGGCGGGGCCGAAGTGTCGGGGGTGGCCCCGCTGGCCGGGACGTTGATCGATGTCGGGTACTGGGTGTTGCCCAAGCCGCTCGACCTGGGCGGCATCTTCTTCGACGCCCTGCGGGCCGGGGACCACGCGGCGGCCGTCCCGGAGGTGGCCGCGGCCAAGGCCCGGGGCGACTTCCACCCGGAGCTGGCCGTCCTCTCGTCGCTGCTGTTCGCCGTCGGGCTGCTCGCCCTGGCCGCCCACGAATTCAAGACCCAGGACTACTGAGGTCGCTCCGTAGATAGGGTGGGTCGAGCGGTACGAAGTACCGCGTCAGACCCCCCAGGCATCTCCCGGTGGGTCGGCGGTCGTACCGACCGCCCGGACCCACCCTACCCGGCCTCTCACTCGCCCTTGCATCTCCTGTCCGCCCGGGTATACCCCTCGGCCGTCACCACACCGTTCGGCACGGACGCCGGGGCATCGACCATGCGGGGTAAGGCACTGGCGGTCGGGCTGGCGACCGCCGCGGCGGTCGTCCTCGGCTGCCACCACGACCCGAAGAAGGTCAGCTACGAGCCGAAGGAGCGGGCCGTCCTGCCGGGCGACGAAGCCCGGTTCAACGACCCGCCGTCGGCCGAGTACCGCCGGCGGCCGGCGGCCAAGGACGAGAAGACCCTGTTCGGGCGGGACAAGATGGGCGGCGGCCCGATGTCCCCCCGCCTCTGACCCGGACCCGACCGATGCGCCGGCTCCTCGCCGCGATGATGGTGCTGTCCCTGGCCGCCGGCTGCCGGCACGCCCCGCCGAAGAAGTCGGCCGGACCGGTCATCGAGGAATACCCGCTCCCGTCGCCCTGACCGGCAGAGTCCGTTCGACCGGTCGTCCGGGCCGGTCGCGTCCCGCCGCCGGCGCCGGTCTGATGGCCCCTTCCCGACGCCGAAATCCCTTACCCGGCCGTTCAGAAGCCCCGCGCCGGTCGATCTACCCCGACCAGGGCCGATGTCCGCCCGCCCGCGTTTGGGGCGGGGGCGGCCCCGCGGCCCGGAGCGACCCCCCGTGACCGGCACCCGTTGGCTGCTCCTGACCCTGGCCGGGCTGGCCGTCGCCGGCCCGGCCGGGGCCGGGATGTTCGAGCGGAAGCCGAAGACGGCGGCCCAGGTGAAGCGGCTGGCCGACGGCCTGCGGGCCGACGGGGACGAGAAGCGGCGGCGGGCGGCGGTGGCCGAGCTGCGGGAGGCCGACCCGCGGGTCCTGCCGGACGTCATCCCGGCCCTGGTCGGGGTATTGCAGCGGGACCCGTCGGCGGCCGTCCGGGCGGACGCGGCCGAGGCCATCGGGTCGTTCAAGACGGCCTTCCCGGTGGCCGGGGCGGCCCTGGAGGCGGCGGCCGAGGCCGACCCGTCGGCGGCCGTCCGGGACGCCGCCCAGCAGGCCCTGTGGGAGTACCACCTGAACGGCTACCGGAGCCTGAAGGGGGCCGACGGGATCGCCGGCCAGACGGCCGAGCCGCCCCTGGCCAAGCGGCCGCCGAAGCCGACGGCCCCCGAGGCGGTGACGCCGGCCCCCGGTTCGGCGGTCGTGCCGCTCAAGCCGGACCCGGCGGCCGCCCCGACCGAGGC
>JAIEQN010000929.1 GCA_019747685.1 Gemmataceae bacterium | reverse complement strand
CGACCCGCTCGCCGCCCTGGCCCTCAATGCCGCGGCCGCGGCCGCCGTCACCCCCGCGGTCGTCGCCGAGGTCGAGAAGCCGGCCGTCGGCGGCCCGCTCTACCCGCCGGTGCATGCGTTCGTCTACGCCCCGCTCGGGCTGATCGACCGGCCCCGCGACGCCTACCACCTGTTCCAGGTCGTCGCCCTCGGGTTCACCCTCCTGGCCGGGCTGGGCGTCTGTGTCCTCACCGGCCGCCGGGTCTGGTGGTCGGTGGCCACCGCCGGGCTGCTCCTCTACCCGGGCAGCCGGGCCGGGCTGGAACTCGGCCAGAACCCGGCCCTGTCGTTCGGCATCCTGGTCTGGGGGTGGGTGCTGGCGGCCCGCGGCCGGGATGTCGCCGGCGGCATGGTCTGGGGGCTGTTCGCGTTCAAACCGATCTGGGGCGTCGCCTTCTTCCTGGTGCCGGTGCTCGCCGGCCGGTGGCGGTTCGCCCTGGCAATGGTCGGGACCGGGGCCGCCCTCGGGGCCGCCACCCTGCCGTTCGTCGGCCTCCAGTCCTGGTTCGACTGGCTGGCCGTCGGCCGGGAGGCGACCGAGGTGTACAACTGGAGCCTGAACTGGGTGAACCTGAGCCGCGACCTCCAGGGCATCCCCCGCCGGTTCCTGACCGACTTCACCCTGCCGGAACAGGAGCGGGACACCCCGGCCGCCCGGGCCTGGGGGTGGGGCCTGTGGGCCGCCGTGTTCGTCCCGACCGTCCTCGTCTACCTCTTCCGGGCCGACCGCCGCCGGCCGGTCGGGGTCGGGGCGGCGTTCCTGTTCACCGGGGCGTTCCTGTCGTGCTACCGGTTCATGTACTACGACCTCCTCCTGTCCGCCGTCGGGTTCGTTCTGCTGCTGGCCGAGCCGGGGCTATTCCGCCCCCGGACATCCGCCCTGATCCCCGCCGACCGCCCGCCGGCCGACCCGGGGCCGGTCGTGTACCTCAACTCGTTCCCGCTGACCGTCCTGGCCGGGCTGTACCTGGTCGAGAACTTCCTGCACTGGCTCGGGGCGGACCTGACCGTCGGGGCTGCGGCCTACGCCCGGGTGACCACCGCGACCGACGGCTCGACCGAGGCGGTCGTCCCGAAGGTCCGGTTCGAGACCACCCTGGCCTACCCGTGGGAAACAGTCTTGTTGGTCGCCCTGTGGGCTTGGTGCGGGGTGCGGCTGCTCGTCCGCCGGGAGCGGGCCGGATAGACTCAACCCAGCCGGATCATCCTCGCCGGGGACCGCCGTGTACCTGAAGATGGCCAAGCGGGTGTTGCTCGAGGCCGACAAGCGGCTGCTGTGGAAGCTCGTCTACCGGATGGGGTTCAAGGCCGCCCTGTCGGTCCACCGGCACAAGCTTCGGCTCAAACAAGGGAAGGTGTTCCCGCCGTTCCTGTACATTTCGGTCATCAACTCGTGCAACCTCCGCTGCCAGGGGTGCTGGGTCGATGTCGCCCACAAGCGGCAGACCATCCCGCCCGCGGCCCTACACCGGCTGGTCCGCGAGGCCCAGGCGATGGGGAACGTCTTCTTCGGGATCGTCGGCGGCGAGCCGTTCCTGTACCCGGACCTGCTCGACTTGCTGGCCGAGCACCCGGACTGCTACTTCCAAATCTTCACCAACGGCCACTTCATCACGCCCGCGCGGGCCAAGCAGATGTGGCGGCTGGGCAACATCACCCCCCTCGTCAGCGTGGAGGGGACGGAGACGGTCAGCGACGAGCGTCGGGGCCGGTCGGGCGTCCTGAACAAGACGCTGGCCGGCCTCCGCAACTGCCTCGACGCCGGCGTCCTGACCGGGGTCTGCACCAGCCTCTGCCGGACCAACATCGACGACCTCCTGCGGGAGGAGTGGCTCGACCGGCTGATCGGCCTGGGGGTGATGTACACCTGGTTCCACGTCTACCGGCCGATGGGCCCCAGCCCGAACCCGGACCTCTGCCTGACCCCGGAGCAATCGTTGCGGGCGCGGCGGTTCGTGGTCGAGATGCGGGCCAAGAAGCCCATCGTCATCGTCGACGCCTACCACGACGGCGAGGGCAGCGCCCTGTGCCCGGCGGCCACCGGGATCAGCCACCACATCAACCCGTGGGGCGGGATCGAGCCGTGCCCGATCGTCCAGTTCGCTTCCGAGTCGATCCACCACGAACACGACGACCGGCCGCTCAGGGACAAGTTCTTCGGCTCGGCGTTCCTCCGCGACTTCCGGAAGCTGGCCGCCGAGACGACCCGCGGGTGCATCGTGCTGGAGCGGCCGGACCTGCTCAAGCGGCTCGTGGAGGCCCACGGGGCGAGGGACGCGACCGCCCGGCAGACGGCCCTGGCCGAACTCGGGGCGATGACGGTGCGGACCTCGCAGTACAACCCGGCGGCCGAGGTGCCGGAGCGGAACCCGTTCTACCGGCTGGCCAAGCGGCTGTTCTTCAACGACTTCGGCGTCTACGCCGGCCACGACCACTCCCGGACCGCCGCCCCGGGGGTGTTGGAAGAAAGACCGGCCCGCAGATGACGCAGACCCCGACGCAGATGAGACCAGATTAAAATCAATGTTCTAAATCTGATCCCATCTGCGTCGGGGTCTGCGTCATCTGCGGGCCGGTCTTTTCTTGGCCGCGCCGTTCGTAACACCGGATGTCCCCTCCGACCCGGCCACCAAGCTTCGACCCGGCCGGGCGACACCGAGGAGGACTTCCGATGTTGGCACACAAGCTCCTGTCGTTGGTGACCGCGGCCGGGGTGGCCGTCGGGGTGGTGGCGGTCGGGGGGCGGGCGTCGGCCCAGCCGCCCCGCCAGCCGGCCCGGATGGGCGGCGGGTTCGGGGTGACCGGGTTCAAGCCGGCCCCGTTCTTCCCGCCGACCTTCGGCAAGCCGTACTTCCCGCCGGCGTTCACCCCGAAGCCGTTCTTCACGCCGGTCTACACCAAGCCGTACTTCCCGCCGGCCGTCACTCCGTTCCCGGCGATCGGGTACAACCCGGTCTTCGCACCCCCCTACGTCCCGCCGGTCGCCCCGGTCTACTCGTGGTGGGGGTACAAGACGCCGGTCTACCCGTGGGTCGGGTCCGGGTGGCTGGGGTGGTAGGCGGGTCGTAATCCGGGCGGGGGCGTCGGCCCCCGCCCGCCTTCACCCCAAACTTGAGCTTTTTTTCTTGCGTCGGCGGCGACTCTCGCTATGGTCCGCGGGCCGGGCACGACCCCCGCCCGGGAAACCTGCGAGGAGCCGTATGCGTCCGTTCCTCCTGTCCGCCGCGGCGGTGGTGCTGGCCGCGGCCGCCGGCCGGGCCGACGAGCCGGCCCACCAGGTGTTCGAGGTCGCCGACCTGGTGATCCCGGTCCCCGACTTCGCCGCCGCGGACATCGGGCCGCCGATGCCCGGCCGGCCCCGCGCCCCCTCCCCGGCCGAGCGGTTCCGCCGGCCGAGTGCCGCCGAGCAGGCCGACAAGCTGATCCGGCAAGTCACCACGGTCGTCTGTCCCGGGACGTGGGCGCCCCGCGGGGCCGGGACGGTCGAGTACGTCGAACCCGGCCATACCCTCGTCGTCAAGAACGCCCCCGACGTGGTGGCCGAGGTCGGGGCCTACCTGGACGCCCTGAAGCGGCTCAACGACACGTCCGTCGTCACCGAGGTCCGGCTGCTGTCGCTACCGGCCGGGTTCGCCGCCGGGGCCGGGCTGAAGCCGGGCGAAGTGCTGCCCGAGGCCGACGTGCGGCGGGCGCTGGAGACGGCCCGGGGGAACGCCCACTGCCACCTGATGCAGGCCCCGAAGCTGACCACCTTCGACGGCCAGGTGGCGACGATCGCCGTCGGCGAGCAGCGGCTCTTCGTCACCGGCATCGAGGCCGTCCCGGTCAAGGACCAGGTCGTCTGCGTCCCGCAGAACAAGGCGGCCGCCCTCGGCGACGCGATCACCCTGTGCGGCCGGCTGACCGCCGACGGGAAGGCCGTGAACCTCCGGGTCCACGCCGCCCGCACCCGACTAGCGGACCCGAAGGTCGAGCTGGTCCCGGTGGTGACGAAGCTGACGCCGGTGTTCGAGGGCGGCAGCCAGGGCGTTCCGGTCATGTTCACGCAGCACCTCCAGGCACCGCGACTGAAGACCGACTCGGCCGAGCAGTCGGCCCGGGTCCCGACCGGCGGGACGCTGGTGGTCGGCGGGTGGGCCGAGCCGGGCGGCCGGACGGAGTACGGGCCGCCGGTCCTCAGCCGAATCCCTTACGTCGGCCGGCTGTTCAAGACCCAGGGCATCGGCCCGGACCGGGAGGTGATCGTCCTGGCCACGGTCCGGGTGATCGCGTCGGAGGAGCCGGTTGGGGTCGTGCCGCTGCCGAGGGAGGTCGGGGCCGGTCCGCTGGGGCGGTAAGCTGGGGCGACTCGTGCGGCGCGGGCGGGGTGTTCGGTTCTGGTGGCACAGGCCTCCCGGCCTGTGCCACCAGAACCCAGACAAGACCGCCTCACATGGCCCGTTCCCACCGCCCCCGCCGGTCCGGTAGAATGGCACCCAGCCGTTGCCGTCCCGCCGCACACCCGCCCCGGGGTCCGCCGTGTCGATCGTCGCCGAGTGCCCGCACTGCCAGAACCGCGTCACCCTCCGGCCGGAGGCCGCCGGGCGCAAGATGCGGTGCCCCAACCCGGACTGCCGCCAGGTGTTCGTGGTCGAGGAGCTGAAGCCCCGGCGGCCCAAGCCGGCCGGCCGCCCGGCACCCCCGCCCGACCCCGGCCTGCCGCACATCCCGCCCGACCCGTCGGACGTGCCCGAGGCCGAGGTGGTCGAGGCCGAGCCGGTCGACGCCGAGGTCGTCCCGGCGCCGAAGGAGGTCGTCTGGTCGCCGAACGCCGACCTGCCCGGCGGCCCGCCGCGGCCGCCCCGCCGGCCCGGGACCGGGTCGAAGCCGGCCGCCCCGGTCAAGCCCGCGAAGGTCGAGGAGTACCCCGAATTCGACGACGCCCCGATCGTCCGCCGGCGGCGGAAGAAGAAAAAGAACCTGGCCCCGGTCCTCCTGATCGGGCTGGTCGCCGCCACCGTGATCGCCGTCGGGGTCGGGATCGCGTTCTTCTTCATCCGCAAGGGGAACGACGAGGAACAGCTAGCGGCCAAGGCCAAGGAAGAGTACGGGAAGGCCGACTTCGCCCTGTCAGCCAAGAGCTACGGCGATCTGGCGGCCAAGTTCCCGGGGAGCACCAAGGCCGGCGAGTACAAGTTCTTCGCCGAGGTCTCCGAGGTCCGCAAGGCGGTCGGGTCGGTGTCCAACCGGGAGAACCCGAAGGCCGCGTTCGACGCCTTCACCGCCTTCGCCGCCGGGGCCGAGAAGAACCCGCTGGCCAAGCCCGACCAGTACGGGCACGACCTGTTCGAGACCGGGCGGAAGCTCGGGGAGGACATGGCCGGGTACGCCCACGACCGGATCGAGGCGTTCGGCAAGGACCGGAAGAAGACGGACGAGCTGCAGAAGGCCGACGAGATGATCGAGGCCGGGCGGAAGCTGCCGCCCCTGATCGAGCGGTTCCGGCCGCGGGACGCGGCCCCGGCCGACGCCCTGGAGAAGGAGTTCAACACGGCGGCCGCGGCGGTCGGGCGGGAGCGGCACCGGCTCCGGGTGGTCGGGCAGGCCGAGGAGATCCTGCGCAACCCGACCGACTCGGCCATCGCCGAGGCGAAGGTGTTGCTGGCGTCGAACGGGCTGGCCGACGACCCCGAGGCGAGGGGCCTGGTCCAGGCGGCCGAGGGGGCGTTCCTGAAGCGGGTCCGGTACGAGCCGGACGCGGCCCCGGGCCTGCCGCCGGCGGCCGCCGGGTCGCCGTCGCTCCTGTTCGCCGCACCGGTCGGCAAGGTGCCC
>JAIEQN010000680.1 GCA_019747685.1 Gemmataceae bacterium | reverse complement strand
GCCTCCGACGCGGCCGCCGCCGACAAGGCCGCCGCCGACAAGGCCGCCGGGGCCGCGAGGGTCGCGGCCTATTGGGTCTACCTCGGCACCTACACCGGGGGCGACGGCGGCAGCAAGGGCATCTACCGCTCGAAGCTGGACGCCAAGGAGGGCAAGCTGTCGGAACCCGAACTGGCCGCCGAGCTGGCCAGCCCGTCGTTCCTGGCGGTCAGCCCGGACAACAAGTACCTGTACGCCGTCGGGGAGACCGGCGGGAAGGACGGCGGCGGGGTGTTCGCCTTCGCCATCGACCGGAAGACCGGCGGCCTGACCAAGCTGAACGAGGCGACCAGCGGCGGCCCGGGGCCGTGCCACATCAGCCTCAACCGGACCGGCCGGTTCGCCGGGGTGGCCAACTACGGCGGCGGCAGCGCGGCCTTCTTCAAGGTCGGCGAGGACGGCAAGCTGGGCGAGCGGGTCGCGTTCTTCCAGAACAAGGGGTCGAGCGTCAACAAGGACCGGCAGGAGGGGCCGCACGCCCACTGCGTCGGCTGGGCGGATGTCGGCCCGACCGGGGAGACGGCCTACGTCGTCGACCTGGGGCTGGACCAGGTGCTGGCGTTCAACCTCGACCACGCCAAGGGGACCGTCACCCCGGCCGACCCGCCGGCGGCCAAGCTCCCGCCCGGGAGCGGCCCGCGGCACATCGCCTTCAACCCGAACAGCGGCAAGGCCTACGTCTGCGGCGAACTCGACTCGACCCTCATCACCCTCCGGCAGGACCGGCACACCGGCCGGCTGGAGCCGACCGACAAGCCGGGGGCGGTGCTGTCCACCCTGCCGGCCGACACCCCGGCCGACGTGCGGAAGCGGAACTCGACGGCCGAGGTCCTGGTCCACCCGAACAAGGGGCTGGTGCTCGTGTCCAACCGCGGGCACGACAGCATCGCCGTGTTCCGGGTGAACGCCGACGGGACGGAGGCCGCCGGGCACGTCACCGGGGACATCAAGACGCCGCGGAACTTCAACGTCGACCCGTCCGGGAAGTGGCTCTTGGTCGCCAGCCAGGACGGGAACAAGGTCGGGGTGTGGGAACTCGACGCGACCGCCGGCTCGACCAAGGAGACGGGCAACACCATCAAGGTAGGCCGGCCGGTATGCGTGAAGTTCGTCCCGGCGGGCTGAGTTCAAGACTGGCCCGCTGATGACGCAGACCGGCCGACGCGGATGAACGCAGATCGAGCATGATTTTTGTTCTGATCCGATTTCATCCGCGCCGGAGTCTGCGTCATCAGCGGGCCAGTCTTCTTCCGCCTCACCGACCCCGGCGGCTTTGCAGGTACGCGGCCAGCTCCCGGCCGAGGTCGGCGTCGGTCCGGAGTCGGACGTAGTCCGTCTCCAGCCCGCGGCAGCCGGCCCGGATCGCGTCGAGGTGGGCGTTCAGCGCCTTCAGGTAGCCGTCCCGGATGGCCGGCGGGTCGGTCAGCACCTCGGGCAGCCCTTCGAGGCCCTTGAACAGCGTGGTGTGGCGGAACGGGAAGAGGAGTTCGGCCGCGTCGAGGACGTGGAAGACGACCACCTCGTGCTTGTGGAACCGCAGGTGCTGGACCCCGGCCAGGATGTCCGGCACGTCGTCCAGGAGGTCGCTGAACAGGAAGACGATGCCCCGCCGGCCGGTCCGCCCGGCCAACTCGTCGAGCGACCGGCCGAGGGCCGCCGGTCCGGGGTACGGGTCGGCCGCCAAGACCCGGCACGCCTCCCGGAGTTGGTTCATCTGGCCGGATGGGCGGAGGAACCCGCGGACCCCGCCGGCGACCGTCGCCAGCCCGACGCTGTCGCCCTGCTGGAGGACGAGGTAGGCCATCGCCGCGGCGGCCGAGCAGGCCACGTCGTACTTGGTCCGGGCACCGGACCCGTACCGCATCGACTCGCTGGCGTCGACCAGCAGCCAGGCGACCAGGTTGGTCTCCTGCTCGTACTGCTTGAGGTGGAACCGCTCGGTCCGGCCGTACACCTTCCAGTCGATGTGCTTGATGTCGTCGCCCGGGGCGTACTCCCGGTGCTGGGCGAACTCGACCGCGAACCCGTGGCGGGGGCTGCGGTGGCGGCCGGCCAGGTGGCCCTCGACCACCTGCCGGGCCTCCAGTTCGAGCCGGTCGACGCGGGCCAGGACTTGCGGGTCGGGGAGCGGCGGCATGGCGGCTCAGCGGGGGGGGGTGGGCGGGGGCGGGAGGTCGGCCGGGTCCGGGTGCGGGGGCGGGACGACGGCCATGTACCGGGCGATCTGGAGGGCGATCAGCCCGAGGCCCGCGAGGGCCTGGAGCCAGGCCACCGGGCGGAGCCACCCGACCGGGTAGGCGTCCCCGTACCCGACGGTCAGTTGGGTGGCGAAGCTCAGGTGCAGGCCCTTCCCGGCCGGCCCGTCGAAGACCGGCGGGGCGGCGTGGGCGGCGACCACCAACTGCGGGGCGAAGGCGTACACCCCGGCGAAGCAGACGACCAGCTCCAGGTAGTTGACCAGCCCGAGGACCACCACCCGGGTCGGGGAGCTGTGGACGTACAGGTGGGTGCGGCTGTCGAACTCGTCGAACAGGCAGACCCGCAGGACGGTGGCCAGCACGTCCACGACCCGCCACCCGACGAACCCGACGGCGAACGCCCGCCGCCAGTCGGCCGGGCCTTCGGCGACGTACCACAGGCAGGCGATGTCGACCAGCAGGCAGCCGGCGATGAACGTGTCCACCCGCATGGCCCGGCGGGCCGACCGGGCCAGGTGGTCGGCCGGGGTGACGTGGGGCGGCAGCCGGGGCGGGGAGAGGATCAGGGTGCTCGGCAGGGTGAGCACCCGGAGGACGACCCGCAGGGCGGGGGCGATCCAACCCCGGACCTCGCTCGGGTGCGCCGGAACCCCCATCACGGTGTCCTACCCCGTGTGCCACCGGTCGGGTTGCCATCGGTCCACGCCGGCCGAACCTGAGCAAACCCGTGTCGGAAAAGCCAAAGTGCGTGACCAAGGATTACACACGTCGCGGACACGCGGGCAATTCATTCAATCCAGTTGACGGCAAAAAAAACACTACCACATGATTGGGTTTCAGCCAGGCCCTGACAATGGCACCGGACTCGCCCAACGCCCGGGCCCCCAGTCATGACAGCCAGTTGGGCGGAGGATGCACCATGCCCGCGGAAACTCGCCTCGCGTTCGTAAGCGGGGCCGTGGCGGCCCTGGCTCTGCTGCTCCCGTCGGCGGCCGGGGCCGGCGTCATCACCTTCGAGGTGACCCCGGCGGGGACCACTCCGGTCGACAACACGCCGCTCGACGCCCCGTACCTGATCGACGGCGGGGGAACCGTCCGATTCTTCTTCGACGCGAACGGCAACAACGTCTTCGACGCCGGGATCGACGCGCTGCCGTTCTTCGAGGCCGCTGGCGACAGCGACCCGATCAGCGGCTTCGCGAACCATCGGCTCCGCCGCCGTGACACCGCTGACCCGGGCTTCGAGTCGCAACTCGGTGGCTATTTCCTGCGGCCCGAAACGGGCACGAGCGACTTCCTCCCGCCGTTCGTCGTCGACTACGACACGCCGCGGACCATCCGCTCGTTGTCGGGCGAAATCTGGGACATCGACGGGAACCTCCGGTTGGGCACCGAACAGTGGGTCGTAGACGTGCTGGACGGCTCGGGAGCCGTACTGGCGTCAACTTTATCTCCGCTCGGACTCGGTGGGGCGCTGGACGGAGCGCCGTGGACGTTCGCGTTCACCGGTCTTCCGGACGGGGTAGACAAGCTGCGGCTCACGTTCGTCGGCACCAAGAGGGACGGGATCGGCCTGGCGTTTAATAACTATAATCCGACCTTCGCCGCGCCTGCCGCCGTCCCCGAGCCGATGTCCCTCACCCTGCTCACATTCGGCGGAGTCAGCCTGGTGGCCGCTCGCCGGTTGCGGCGGTCCTGAGTCTCCTCGGGTGGGTCGAGCGGTCCGGCGCACCACCTCGGCCCACCTTACCAGCAGTCAGTTCGCTTCCCGCGGGACCAGGGCCAGCAGCTTGCGGACGATCTCGTCGGGGGTGACCCGGTCGGCCTCGGCGTTGTAGTTGGTGATGACCCGGTGCCGCAGGACCGGCGGGGCCACCGCCTTCACGTCCTCGATGGCCACGTACGTCCGGCCCCGCAGCAGCGACCGGGCCTTCGCGGCGAGGATCAGGTTCTGGCCGGCCCGCGGCCCGGCCCCCCAGGTGACGTACTTCTTCACGAAGTCCGGGACGTTCGGGTCGGCCGGCTCGCCGTCCTGGAGGCCCGGCCGGGTCAGTCGGGCCAGCTTCAGGGCGTACCGGATGACGTAGTCGGCCGCCGGCACCCGCCGGACCAGGTCCTGCATCCGGGCCAGTTCGTCGGCCGATACCACCCGCTCGACCCGCGGCCGGGCCGACGAGGTGGTGGCCTCGATCACCCGGAACTCGTCGTCCTCGGACGGGTAACCCACCGTCGTGGTGAACATGAACCGGTCTTGCTGGGCCTCCGGCAGCGGGTAGGTCCCCTCCTGCTCGATCGGGTTCTGCGTCGCCAGCACGAAGAACGGGTCGGGCAGCGGGTGGCGGGTGCCGGCCACCGTCACCTGCCGCTCCTGCATCGCCTCCAGTAGCGCCGCCTGCGTCTTCGGGGGCGTCCGGTTGATCTCGTCGGCCAGGACGACGTTGGCGAAGATCGGCCCGCGGAGGAACCGGAACTCGCGGTGGCCGGTCGCCCGGTCCTCCTGGAGCATCTCGGTCCCGGTGATGTCCGACGGCATCAGGTCCGGGGTGAACTGGACCCGGTTGAACGACAGGTCGAGGCTGTCCGCGAGGGTGCGGACCATGAGCGTCTTGGCCAGCCCGGGGACGCCGACCAAGAGGGCGTGGCCGCGGGAGAGGAGTGCGATGAGGAGCTGTTCGAGGACCTCCCGCTGGCCGACGATCACCTTCCCGCACTCGGCCAGGACGCGGTCGGCGGCCGTCCGCAGGTGGTCGGCGGCGGCCAGCTCGTCGTCGGTCCAGTCGGCCACCGGTTCGGCGCGGGTCGGCACGGGTTCCCCTGTCTTGTGTCGCCCCGACGGGGCGGCAAAAACCAAACTCACCGTACCCAGACGACCCGGTCGCCGGTGGCCAGGACGAGGGCGTCGGGCGTCAGCCGGAGGGCCACCCCCGGCCCCCTGGCCGGGACGGTCAGCTCCTTCAGAAGCTCGCCCGTCTCCGGGTCGAACAGGAGGACCGGGGCCGTCCGGTCGGTCCAGCTATCATAGACGGCCGCCGCCAGACCGGGCAGCCGCCACCCGACCGGGAGCCGGACCCACGATCGCACCGCCCGGTCGAGGACCTCGGCCGCCGGCTCGGCCGGGACCGCCTCGGCGGGGTACACGACCACCACCCGCGGCGTCGCCCGCACCACCCACCCGGCGGCCGTGTTCGACTCCGGCAGTTCGGCCGACCACGCCGGCTTGCCGTTGCCCAGGTGGAACGCGAGCAGCCGGTTCCCGGCCGGAACGTACAGGTGGTGCGGGTCGGCGTCGGCGTGCCGCAGGTCGAGCCGGCCGGCGTCCACGAACGCCGGGTCGCCGGCCCAGAGTGACCCGCCGTCGGCCGGGTCGATCCGGTCGAGTTCGACCCCGTAATCCCGGCGGACGGCGGCGATGACCACGTCGCCCCAAGCCCGGACGGCCGGCGGGTCCCCGGCCAGGCTCGCCTCGCCGCCGGCGTCGTACACCCACCTCGCCCGGCCGGTGATCGGGTTGGCCAGCCGGACCAGGCCGGGGCCGTCGGGGAACAAGACCCGCCCGGCGAACGGGGCCGGCGGCCCCGCCCAGGCGACCCGGGCGGTCG
>JAIEQN010000332.1 GCA_019747685.1 Gemmataceae bacterium | reverse complement strand
ACTACGCCGTCACCCTGGCCGCCGGCGAGCGGCTGGAGGTCGGGCTGGCCCGGCTGTCCGGCGGGGCGGCCGGGGTCGAGGTCCTCGACCCGGCCGGGGCGGTGATCGCCACCGGGGCGGCCCCGCCCGACGCCACCCACTTCGCCCAGGCGGCGGCGGTGACGGCGACGGCCCCGGGGGCGTACTTCGTCCGGGTGTCCACCACCGGCGCCCTGTCGACCGAGGGGTACGTCCTCACCGCGGTCAAGAACGGGGTGATCGAGCGGGAGGGGAACCCGGAGGCCAACCCGCAGCCGGTCGCCCTGGCCCCGACGACGGTGATCCGGGGCGGGCTGGTCGACGGGGCCGACCAGGACTGGTACAGCGTGTCCGTCCCGGCCGGGGCCACCCTGACCGTGTCGACCGCCACCCCGGCCGACGGCCCCGGCGAGTACGCCAACGCCCTCAACCCGGCGCTGGTGGTCAAGCAGGGGACGAGCACGGTCGGCACGGTGGTCGAGGTCGGCGACGGGCGGAACTCCTTCGCCCGGGTGACCAACTCGTCGTCCGCGGCGGTGACGTACAAGGTCGGGGTGAGCGGCCAGGTCGGGACCCGGGGCGAGTACCTCCTGCGGGCCACGACCGACGCCGACCCCGGCCCGGTCGGGGTCGGCGTCGGCGGGCCGTACACGGTGGCCGAGGGCGGGGCCCTGACCCTGGCCGGGGCGGCGGTCGACCCGAACGGCAGCCCGCTCACCTACACCTGGGACCTGAACGGGGACGGGACGTTCGGGGACGCGACCGGGGCCACCCCGACCGTCCCCTGGTCGGCCCTCCAGGCGTTCGGGGTGAACGACGGCCCGGGCGCCCGGGCGGTCTTCCTCCGGGTGTCCGACGGGACCACCACCGTCGGCTCGACCGGGGTGGTGCTGACGGTGACCAACGCCCCGCCGGCCGGGACCCCGACGGCCGGCGGGACGGTCGGCGAGGCGGCCCCGATCGAGGTCGGGTTCCTGTCGGCGGCCGACCCGTCGGCCGCCGACACCGCGGCCGGTCTGCGGTTCAGCTACGACTTCGACAACGACGGGAAGTTCGACGACGGGGCCGGGGACGGGACCTACGCCGGGTCGGTGGCCGAGGGCATCCGGGCCGTCCCGGCCGACCTGGTGGCCGACGGGACGGGGGCCGGCAACCCGTTCTCGGTCCGGGTCCGGGTGCTGGACAAGGACGGCGGGTTCGCCGACCGGACGGTGTCGTTCACCGTGGTCAACACCCCGCCGGTGGCCGAGTTCGCCGACCCCGGGGTGTTCCTGGAGAACCAGCCCGGGCGGACCCTGACGGTCGGGTCGGTCGCCGACTCGCTGGCCGACCGGACGGCCGGGTTCCTGTACAGCGTCGACCTGGACGGGGACGGGGCGTTCGACGACGGGATCGGGGACGGGACGCTGGCCGGGTCGGTGGCCCTGCGGGGCGGGGTGGTGGCGGTCCCGCCGTCGTTCTTCCCCGAGGGGCCGGCGACCCTGACCGTGATCGCCCGCATCTGGGACAAGGACGGGGCGTCGGCCGACTTCAGCCGGACCGTCGTCATCGCCAACGCCGCCCCGACGGCCACCTTCACCAACACCGCCGAGGAGGAGGGCGGGGTGGACGAGGGCGGGGCGGCCCGGGTCAGCCTGGAGGGGGCGGCCGACCCGTCGGCGGCCGACACCGCCGCCGGGTTCCGGTACAGCTTCGACTTCAACAACGACGGGGACTTCACCGACCCGGGGGACGTGGCCGACGCGACGACGGCGGTGGCCGACGTGCCGGCCGCCCGGCTGGACGACGGGACCCCGGCCGGGGTGGCCGTCCGGGCCCGGGTGGCGGACGTGGACGGCGGGTTCACCGACTACACCGCCGTCATCCCGGTCCGGAACGTGGACCCGACGGCCGACCCGGTGCTGGCCGCCTCCGGCGGCGGGGCGGTGACGATCGGCGGCCCGGTGACCGTGACCTTCCGGTCCCCGTTCGACCCGTCGGCGGCCGACACCGCCGCCGGGTTCCGGTACAGCGTCGATGTCAACAACGACGGGGTGTTCGACAACGCCGAGATCGGGGAGGTGGCCGACGGCACGTCCCCGGTCATCGCCCTGCCCGGGTTCGAGACCCCCGGGGACGCCACCATCCTGGTGCGGATCGCCGACAAGGACGGCGGGTTCAACGACTACCCGCTGACGGTGACGGTGGCGAACGTGGCCCCGGCGGTCAGCGCCGCCGCGGTCGCCCCGGTCCCGGAGGGGGGGGCGGCGACCGTCCGGGTGGCCGCCTCCCACCCGTCCGGGGTGACGACGGCGGCCGGGTTCCGGTACGCCTACGACTTCGACGGGGACGGGACGTTCGACCTCGGGACCGGGGCCGGGTACGCCGGCGGGGTGAAGGCGGCGGCGGCCGCCATCCCGGCCGCCCTCCTGACCGACGGGAACACCACCCGGACCGTCACCGTCCGGGTGTTCGAGGTGAACGGGCTGTCGTCCGACGTGGTCGTCCCGGTGGAGGTGCTCAACGTCGCCCCGGTGGCCGGGCTGGTCGGGCCGGCCGGCCGGGTCGAGGTCCGGGCCCCGGTGACGTTCAGCCTGGTCAACCCGGCCGACCCGTCCCCGCAGGACACCGCGGCCGGGTTCCGGTACAGCTTCGACTTCAACAACGACGGCGACTTCGCCGACCCGGGCGAGGTGTCCGCGTCGGCCAGCCCGACGGCCACCACCTCGTTCCAGCTCACCGGCCCGTACACCGTCCGGGTGCGGGTGACGGACAAGGACGGCGGGGCGACCGACTACACCACCACGGTCAACGTCGGCATCCTGACCAAGACCTGGTACGCGGCCGGGGTCGGGGCCGACAACCCGCCGGTGGTCAAGCTGTACGACGGGGACGGGAACGTCCGGTTCTCCGGCCAGGTGTTCGACGCGTCGGCGACCGGCGGGGTCCGGGTGTCGACGGCCGACGTGACCGGGGACGGCACCCCGGACCTGGTGGCGGCGACCGGCCCGGGGGCCCCGGCCGAGATCGCGGTGGTGGACGGGGCGACCGGGTCGGTGGTGTTCCGGGTCCGGCCGTTCGGGTCGTTCACCGGCGGGGCCTACGTGGCCACCGGGGACACCGACGGGGACGGCAAGGCCGAGATCGCGGTCAGCCCCGACGAGGGCGGCGGCCCGCGGGTGGTGATGTACTCCGGGGCCGGGTTCCGGCAGGCGGCCAGCTTCTTCGGGATCGCCGACCCGAGCTTCCGGGGCGGGGCCCGGGTGGCCATGGCCGACGTGAACGGGGACGGGCTGTCCGACCTCCTGGTGGCCGCCGGGTTCGGCGGCGGCCCGCGGGTGGCCGGGTACGACGGGCGGACCGTCACCACCACCCGAACCAAGCTGTTCAACGACTTCTTCGCCTTCGACCCGTCCCTGCGGAACGGGGTGTTCCTGAGCGGCGGGGACCTGAACGGGGACGGCCGGTCCGAGCTGGTGGTCGGGGCCGGGCCGGGCGGCGGGCCGCAGGTCCTGGCGTTCGACGGGGCGGCCCTGCTGGGCGGGGCCCTGGTCGAGCGGGCCAACTTCTTCGCCCAGGACATCAACAACCGCAACGGGGTCCGGGTGTCGGTGGCCGACGTGGACCACGACGGGCTGGCCGACATCGTCACCGGGGACGCCTCCGGGCCGGGGCTGAACGTGTTCCGCGGGCGGAGCATCCAGGCCAGCGGCCGGCCGACCGACGAGTTCGAGCTGTTCCCGTTCGACGCCCTGATGAACGGGGTGTTCGTCGGCTGACCCCGGGCCGGTTGACTTCGCCCCACCGCCGGGCGTAGGGTACACGGGTGATGACCCGTGTACCCTACGCCCGGCTGCTTTTCATCCTCCCTGTTCTCGCCGCGGCGGCCGCCGTCGGGGCGGTGGTCTGGCAGGCAACCCGGCCCGAACCGGGGCCGGAGCCGGAAGTCGCCGCCGGCCCCACCACCCCGCCGTCCCCGTACCGCAACACCCGCCCGGAGGTCCGGTACGTCGGCGACGCCGCCTGCGCCGGCTGCCACCCGGACATCGCCAAGACGTACCGCGACCACCCGATGGGCCGCGACCTGGCCGCCGTGACCGGCCCGCTGCCCGGCGAGCGGTTCGGCCCGGAGGCCCAGAACCCGTTCGACAAGCTCGGCTTCCGGTTCCAGGCCGAGCAGAAGGACGGCCGGGTGGTCCACCGGGTCAGCGGTGCCGGGGCCGAGCGGGCCGACCCGGTCGCGTTCGCCGTCGGGTCGGGTGCCCGCGGCCGGTCCTACGTCGTCAACCACGACGGGTTCCTGTACCAGTCGCCGGTCAGTTGGTATTCGGAGGCCGCCACCTGGGGCCTGTCCCCGGGGTTCGGCCGGGCCCACCTCGGCGGGCTGCCGGTCGAGCCGGCCTGCCTGTTCTGCCACAGCAACCGGGCCGAGCCGGTCGAGGGGACGGTCAATCGGTATCGGGACCCGCTGGCCAACGCCGCCGCGGTCGGCTGCGAGCGGTGCCACGGGCCGGGCGAGTTGCACGTCGCCGAGCGGACCGCCGGCCGGGTGCCGGACGGGCCGGACGACGCCCTCGTGAACCCCAAGCACCTCGCCCCGGACCTCCGGGAGGCGGTCTGCCAGCAGTGCCACTTCACCACCAGCTCCCGGGTGGTCCGCCGGGGCCGCGGGACGTTCGACTACCGCCCCGGGCTGCCGCTGGAGGAGTACTGGACGCTGTTCACCTCCCCGCCGCACCTGACCGGGGACTACCGGGACGGCAACCGGCCGGAGCAGATGGCCGCCAGCCGGTGCTACCAGGCCGGCGGCGGGAAGATGGGCTGCACCTCGTGCCACGACCCGCACGCCGCCCCGAAGCCCGAGGAGGCGGTCGGGTTCTACCGCGGCCGGTGCCTCCAGTGCCACCAGGAACAGAGCTGTAGCCTGCCGCCGGCGACCCGGCGGGAGCAAATCGCATCGGACAGTTGTGCCGCCTGCCACATGCCCCGGCGGGCGAACAAGCGAGGGGCCCACGTCAGCGACACCGACCACCGCATCGTCCGCCGGCCGGGGCCGGCCGCCCCGGCGGGGCCGCCGACCGTCCGCCCGGGCGAGGAGCTGTTGGTCCCGTTCGGCCGGGTGCGGCCGGGCGACGCGGGGCTGAGCCGGGACCTGGGGCTGGCGCTGGCCAAGGTCGCCGAGGACTCCCCGGGGTTGCGCGGGCACGCCGGCCGGCAGGCCCTGTCGCTTCTGGACGGGGCCGTCGCCCGCCACCCGGACGACGTGGCGGCGTGGCTGGCGAAGGCGAAGGCCCAGCGGCTGCTCGGCCGGCCGTCGGGGGCGGCCGAGGACCTGCGGGCGGCGCTGGCCGTGGCCCCGGGCCACGAAGCCGTCCTGGCCGAGGCCGGCGAGGTCGGCCGGGAGTTGCAGGACTGGCCGGCGGCCCGCGACCACTTCGCCCGGGCGGCGGCCGTCAACCCGCGCAACCCCCTGTACCGGGAGCGGCTGGGCGAGACGCTGCACAACCAGCGGGACTGGGCGGCGGCGATCCGCGAGTGCCGGGAGGCGGTCCGGCTCAACCCCGGCCAGACCGGTGCCCGGGTGGTGCTGGTGTCGTGCCTGATGTCGACCGGCGACCGGGCCGGGGCGCGGGCCGAGTTCGACGCCCTGATGGCGGCCGGCCCGCCGAACCCGGACGAGCTGCGGCGGTGGTTCGCCGGGCTGCCCCGCTGACGGCGGCAACCCGGGCGGCGTATACCAACCGGGTCCCGCTATCAGCCCCGGTGGCCGTCATGACCGCCCGGACGTTCCGCCGCCGGCTGGCCGCCGTCGCCCTCGCGGCC
>JAIEQN010000841.1 GCA_019747685.1 Gemmataceae bacterium | reverse complement strand
GGCGGCGTCCGGGCCGGCCGACGAGACCCCGCTGGCCGGCCGGCGGGTGCTGGTGGTGGACGCGGACGAGCGGGTGCGGCGGCAGGCCCACCTGCTGCTGACCCGGCTGGGGGCGGTGGCCGAGACGGCCGGGTCGGCGACGGCCGGGCTGGCGATGGCGGCGGACAACCGGTACGACGCGATCGTCCTGGACGTGAAGCCGCCGGACATGGGCGGGTTCGAGTGCTACCGGCGGTTCCGGGCGGCGGCCCCGGGGGCGGCGTTGGCCCTGACGACCGGGTTCGGGTACGACGTGGCCCACTCGATCGTGAAGGCCCGGCAGGACGGGCTGCGGTACGTCCTGTTCAAGCCGTTCCGGCAGGAGCAGGTGGTCAACGCCGTCCTCGACCGGACTACCGCCCCGGCCACCAGCGCGGGGTGAGCCGTACTACTGTGGGGCGCTCACGTCCACGTTGCTGACGTTGAACTGGTACACGGCGGTCTTCCCCGACGCCGGGTCGGCGAGGGCGATCCGGTAGACGTGGCCCCGCTGGAGGCGATCGGCCGGGACCTCGACCCGGAATCCCGTCGCCGCGGTCGTTCCGACCGGGAGGTCCGCGACCGGGCTTTCCGTCCGGTCGATCGGATCGAACTCGACCAGCCGGGCCGAAACCGCGCCGGCCCCGGCCGGGTGGGTGCCGGTGATCACCACCGCCCCCTTCGTCGAAGGGGGCACGGAGAAGCCGTTCCGTTCCGGCTTCACCACCCGCCGGCCGGCGGACCCGTGGTACTCGACGGCGGTGATGGCCAGCTCCGTGCCGCCCCCGCCGAGCGGGTGGGGATCGGGTTCGACCACTGGGTCGCGGTCCCGGCGGACGAAGTACACCACGACGGCGGCGAGGACGACCAGTCCGACCGCGATGCCGACGCGCTTGCGGTTCATGGGTCGCGCCTGGTTAGTAGTCGGTGGGCACGGCCCGGCCGTCATTCCGGACGGCCAGCAGCACCCACAAATCGGGCGAGACGGAGTAGCCGATGGCCCGGACCGACCCGTCGGCGAGTGCGGCGTTCAGCCCGCCGGGGTGGGCCGACCCGGCCCGGGGGAGGTACTTCCGCGGCTCGGCCGCCCCGTCGGCCAGCGGCGGGAGCGGGGCGTCCATGAACCCGAAGTCTACCCCGGTTTCACCGAACGCACGGGGGGCGGCGTACCCGCCGATGTTGTAGGCGTTCGGCCCGACGTACAGGTCGGGCGGGATGCGCCGCTCGGTCACCATCACGGTGGACGACAACCCGTCGACGACATCGACCGGCCGCAGGACCCGACCGACCCCGCTCCCCAGCCCGTTCGGCGGCCGCGGGAAGGTGCGAAGGCGACCGGTTCCGGAGTGCTCGAAGCCGTCGTTCACCGCGTAGTCGTTGCCGGCGCGGATCAGCCCGAACGGGGGTTCGTCGAGTTCCTTGCGGGGCGCCGCCCACCGCTGCGGGGAACGGCGTGACGGGCAGAAGTACAACGGCACCGGGGTCCCGACCACCCGCTCGCAAGCCTCATCAACACTTGCCGCCGACGCCTGCTGCCAGAGGGGTTGCTGGTCCAGGTGTGGCAGGAGTTGGTACATCCAGCTCCCGGCCTGATCCCCCGGTCGGGGGCCGCCGACCGCCGGGGCCCCGGCCGCCGCGAAGGTGAGCGGCGGCAGGGCGTGCCGGCCCACGGTCGGGAAGTACCCGTGGGCCGAGGCATGATCGTGCCAGGCCAGCCCGATCTGCCGGAGGTGGTTCTGGCATTGGGTGCGGGCCGCCGCCTCCCGCACCCGCTGGACCGCCGGCATCGTCAGGCCGAGCAGGAGCGCGATAATCCCGATCGACACCAGTGCCTCCACCAGCGTCATCGCGGGGCGGGGGATGGGCCGATGCGGGGACACGCTCGCCTCGGTGGAAGCAACGGTCAGAACCGGTCAGGGCAGTGATCGTCCGTCTAGAAACCCGACACGTTGACGGCGTACACCTTCACCACGTTGTCGGCGCCGAGTGTAAAAGCCGCCTTGATTTTGTACGAGTGGTTCTTCTGGAACTTGACACCGGTTTGCTTTCCCCACAGCAGGTCGTTGCCGGTCGGGGTGCCCTTTGTGGGGTAGCCGTCTTCGAGTTGGGTCTCGCCGCCCGTGACGGTGTCCCATTCATACGTCTTGATCCGAACCGCGCAGTTGCTCGGGGTCGCGGTGCCGTCGAGCCAGATGTTCGTGGCCTTCTCGATCTCGGCCGGCAGGGTTCCGGACCCGTCCTTGCCGTTCGCGGGCTGCGTGAGCGTGACCGTCTCGAAGTTGACCTTCTCGTACCTGATCGTGTCGATCTTCCCGTCCACCGCGAGCGCGACCCCGGCGAACAGGACCAGGGCGACCAGGGCGGCGATCAGGCGGCTGTGGCGAGCGATCCTGATACCGCTCCGGAAAGGTGTTAGGGAGATCGATCCGGGAGAAAGGCGAGGACTCTGACAAGATATTACCAAATCAGGGGGGGGGGCGCTCGTCAAGAACTTTCCTGCGATTTTTTCCGAAATTTTCTCTTGCTACCTGTTCCTCACGACCTCCGCGTAGTTTTCCGCTCAGGGCACAAATTCTTCCCTGGCGACCACGGCCGACCCTAGCCGTTCAGTTTGCCGGCCACGGCCGCCGCCAGTTCGGTGGCCGATCGGCCGCGGACGAGGACCTGCTTGGCCCGCGAGGCGTGGCCGGCGATCAGCTCGACCTCCGACCGCCGCACGCCGAGCCAGTCCCGCAGCAGCTCCAGGATGGCCGCGTTCGCCCGGCCGTCCTCCGGCGGGGCCGTCACCGCCACCTTCAGTGCCCCGCCGTGCTCGCCCAGAACCGCACTCTTCCGCGCCCCCGGCTGCGCCCGGACCGCGAGGACGGCACCGTCGGGATGTGGGGTGATGGTGACCGGCATCGCGTCGGGCTCAGGGGGCTGACGCCCCCCGCTCCGAAAGCCCCTCGAACAGGGTCGTGCCGACCCGCACGAACGTCGCCCCCTCCTCCACCCCGACCGCGAAGTCGTTGCTCATCCCCATCGACAGGTCGGGCAGGGCCAGCCCGGTCCGGGCCCGGAGGGCGTCCCGCAGGCCCCGCAGCTCGGCGAACACCGGCCGGCAGAGTTCCGGATCGTCGTGGTACGGGGCCATCGTCATCAGCCCGCGGACCGCCACCCCGGCCAGTGACATCAGCCTGTCACCGAGGGCCGGCACGTCCTCCGGCCGGAACCCGCCCTTGGCCGCCTCACGGCTGCAATTCACTTCCACCAGCACCGGCACCGGCTCCCCGCACTTCCGGCCGAAGGTGTCGAGGGCATCGAGCAGCCGCTCGCTGTCGACCGAGTGGATGAGGGCGACGAGGGGGACGGTCCGGTCGAGCTTGTTCCGCTGGAGGTGGCCGATCAGGTGCCAGCGGGCGGCCGGGACGGCTGCCGCCTTCCGCCACAGCTCCTGCGGCCGGTTCTCCCCGAGGTCGAGGGCACCTAGTTCCGCCGCCACGACCGCCACCGCCGGCGATACCGTCTTGGTGACGGCCACGAGGGTAATGTCGGCCGGGTCCCGGCCCGATCGGCGGGCGGCGTCGGCGATCCGCCCGCGGACCGCGGCCAGCCGGTCGGTCAGGGTCGCCCGTACCTCGGCGTCGGTCATGGTCAGCCCGGCGGCCAGGAGAAGTCCCGGCCGCCCATCAGGTGCAGGTGCAGGTGGGGGACGGTCTGGCCGCCCCGGTCGCCGCAGTTGACGACCAGCCGGTAGCCGTCGGACAGGCCGAGCTGCTGGGCGATCCTGGCCGCCACCACGAACAGGTGGCCGACCAGCTCGGCGTGCTCGGGGGCGATGTCGGCGGCCGTCCGGATGACCGTCTTCGGGATGATGAGGACATGGACCGGGGCCTTCGGGCCTATGTCGTGGAAGGCCAGGCAGCGGTCGTCCTCGTGGACGATCTTGGCCGGGATGTCCTTGCTGATGATCTTCAGGAAGATGTTGTCGGCGGGCATGGCCATCGGCGTCCCCGGGCTGGTGGGGGGGCGGGGTCGGGGTTACGATAGCGGGCCGCGGAGTCGCCCGCAACGGAGCCGCACATGCCCTGGGCGGTCGGGATCGACGAGGCCGGGTACGGGCCGAACCTCGGGCCGCTGGTCCAGGCGGCGGTGGCCCTGCACCTGCCGGACGACGACCCGGCCGGGTGGGACACCCTTAGAGGCGTCGTCCGCCGCTGCCACGAGCCGGACGACGGCCGGCTGCTGATCGACGACTCGAAGAAGGTCTACACCCGCGGCGGCTTCGAGGCGTTAGAGCGGGGTGTCTGGGCGGCGTTCGCGGCCGCCCGGCACACCGTCCACGAGTTCCTGTGGGGAGAAAGCCCGGTCCCGGACTGGGGGGCCGACCTGTGGGCCGAGTCGTGGTTCGACGCGGACCAGGTGCTGCCGGTCGAGGTCCCGGCGGCCGAGTTGGCCGAGGGGTTCGGCCGGTTCCGGGAGGCGGCCGGCGGGTGCGGGTGGGATGTGCGACTCGTCCCGGCCCCGTGGTTCAACCGGGTGTGCGACGAGTGCGGGTCGAAGGGGGCGGTGCTGGCCCGGGGGTTGGTCGAGCTGGCGGCCGGGGCGTTCGCCGCCCTGCCGGCCGACGGCCGGCCGGTCGTCTCCCTCTGCGACAAGCAGGGCGGGCGGAACTTCTACGCGGCGATGGTCCAGCAGGCGTTCCCGGACGGGTGGGTGGTGGCCGAGAAGGAGGGGGCGGCGGAGAGCCGCTACCGGGTCGACAGGTTGGACCGGCCGGTGTCGGTCGTGTTCCGCCCCCGGGCCGACGGGGACAGCGTGGCCGTGGCCCTGGCGTCGATGGTGTGCAAGTACCTCCGCGAGGTCTGCATGCGGCAGTTCAACCGGTTCTGGCAACAACACGTCCCGGACCTGAAGCCGACGGCCGGCTACCCCGGCGACGCCAAGCGGTTCTACGACGCCATCCGGCCGGCGATGGCCAAGCTCGGGCTGACCGAGGACCAGGTGTGGCGGAAGCGGTAGCACCCGGATTCGGACCAGGGGTTGGCGCCCCTGGCTACCGTCCGTCGTCCCTCCGGGACTTCCGGCTTCTTGAGCCGCGGAGCGGCGGCGGACGGTAGCCAGGGGCGCCAGCCCCTGGTGGGTCGAGGTGCGGCAGAAAATTCTTGGCCGCCCGGCCCCGCCCGGCGACACTACACGGGTGACGGACGCTCTGCCCGAGGGTCACGGATGCCCGCCCCGGTCCTCCGCTTACTCGCCGCCGCGGTCGCCGAGGCCGACGCCGACTTGCTCGGCCGGTTCGTGGCCACCCGCGACGAGCCGGCGTTCGCCGAGCTGGTCCGCCGGCACGGCCCGGCCGTGTACCGCGTCTGTCGCCGGCTGGCCGGGCCGTCCACGGCCGACGACGCCTTCCAGGCCACGTTCCTCGTCCTCGCCTGCCGGGCCAAGTCCGTCCGCAAGGCCGCCTCGGTCGGGAGCTGGCTGGTCGGCGTCGCCGGGCGGGTGAGCCGGCAGATGCGGCGTCGGGAGATGGGGCGGGCGAGCCGGGAGCGTGAGCGACCGGAGCGGTCGTCTCCGGTCGCTCACGCTCCCGGCTCGCCCGAAATCGCCGAACTGGCTGCCGTACTCGACGACGAGCTGTCCCGGCTGCCGGCATCGCTCCGCGACCCAGTCGTCCTCTGCCTGATCGACGGGCGGACCCAGGAGCAGGCGGCGGCCGCCCTCGGCGGGAGCGTCCGGACCGTCCGCCGGCGGCTCGACCGGGCGAAGGCGGTATTGCGGGCCCGGCTCGAACGCCGGGGCGTGGTCCCGGCGGTGGC